>JAEUIB010000738.1 GCA_016795255.1 Planctomycetota bacterium | reverse complement strand
GCGCGCGAGCGGCGCCGACGCTCGAGCCGAGGCGTCGTCGTCGAGTCTCGTCCGCGCGGTCGTTCGCTCCGGCGCGCCGGACGAACGGGTCCGTCTCGCTGCGCGGCTCGCGCGGGATCCGGAGTGGGCGCGGCGGCTGGTCGCCGAGGGAATCACGGCCGACCTCGATCGGGACGCATTGGAACGATTCGCGAGCGCGTGCGCGTTCGCGGCCGCGGCAGCGCGTGACGCGGAGGCCGGCGTCGCGCTGACGAACACGGTCACGACGGCACTCGATCCGATCGCGCGGATCGAAGCGTTCCGCGCGTTGATCGAGATCGATCCGCGCGCCGCGGATCGGCCGCAGCTCGCGACCGCGGCGTTCGCGGGCGGCGTCCCCGAACCGGCGCTGCGCGCGGCGATCGAGGCGGTGTGGCTGCTGCAGTGCGCGAACGACCGCGCCCAGGATGCGGCGCTGCGGCCGTGGTCGTTCGATCCCGCGACGCGTGCCGTGCGCGCTGTCGCGTGGCCGTTCCGCGGTGGGGCGGCTCCGGCCGGCGACGCGCGCGAACTGGCGATCGCCTGGGCGGCGGCGGCGCGACGCGACGTGTCGACGCCCGCGTCGTTCGGCTGGAGTCCGCGCTGGCGCGACGTGCTGCCGGCGATCACCGTGCATCCGCTGGTCGCGGAGGGCTTGTGCGCCGCGGTCCCTGGGCTCGGCCGCGCGAGCCGCTTCCACGTCGACGCGGTGCCGTCGACGCTGCGTCCGCTGTGGATCGAGACGCTGCGCCTCGCGACGCTCGAAGAAGTCGAGGACGAGGACCAGACGTACGCGTCGCGGTTGGCGCTCGAACTCGCGCCGCTGCGCACGAGCGACCCGGTCGCGCGACGCGTCGCCGCCGAGCTGCGCTCCGTGATCTACGAGTCGCCGCGAGGCGCCCGCCGCGTGACGTGGAACGGCGCGACGGTGTTCACTCCGCGCTGATCGGTTCGGTGCGCTCGTTCGAGCGACGGGGCGTCAGTTGCCTTCCGGTTGCGCCGGCACGGTCAGCGTGACCGTCGAGATCTTGCCGTCCTCGACGCGGATGCGCTGCTCGGTCTTCTGGCTCAGCACCATCTGCAAGAACGGGTTCACGTCCTTGCCGTCGATGCGGCCGGGCATGAGCTGGACGACGTACTCGCCGGGTTTCAGGTTCGTGACCTCGAACGTCCCGCTGTACTCGGCCTTCACCTGACGGAACTCGGAATTCGGGGTCGGCGCGATCGTCTGGCCGGGCGCTGCCGGCGGCACGTACGTCGACACGCTGATCGTGCCGTCGGTGTACGGCTTGCCGTTCTGGTCGAAGCACTGTCCGCGGATCGTGCCGCCCGACGACAGCGTGATGCGGCCGAGGTCGTTGTTCTGATTGCGCTCGATGATGATGCCGTTCATCGGGTTGTCGGAGTACTTCGTCTTCGTGACGGCGATCTGGTACGTGCCGGGCACGATCAGGTCGATCCGGAACGCGCCCTTCGAGTCGGTGGTCGTCGACTTGCGCTGCGGCCGGCTCGCCGGCTGCATCGACTCGAACAGGTCGCTCAGCGGATTGCGCTGATAGTTGTTCTCGTTCAGGCGCACCGTCGCGTTCTCGATCGGGTTGCCGGCGCCGTCGGTCACGATGCCCGACACCGAGCCGCCCTTGTCCATCACGATGTCGACGCCGGTGATGCGGTCACCCTTCGCGACGATCAGGTCGCGGGACGACGCGTTCGCGTAGCCGGCGGCTTGCGCCTCGAGGACCCACGCGCCCGGATCGATGCCGAGGAACTCGTATTCGCCCGCCGTCGACCGCACGTCGATCGACTGCGTCGTCGGCACCGCGGCGTTCTCGTTGACCTTGCGCTTCAGCACGAGCCGGAACTGCGAGACGACGCGACCGGTCGTCGCGTCCGTGACCTTGCCGAGCACGGCGCCCTGCGGTTCGAGCGCGACGCGGACGTCGTTCGCGCCGGCGTCGACCTGGCCGTGGTTCTTCAGGCTGTAGCCCTCGGCGCGGCCCGTGATCATGTACTGGCCCTTCGCGAGGCCGGTCAGCGTGAAGCTGCCGTCGGCCGCGCTGACGCCTTCGCTCTTCGACGTGCCCGACTCCGGGAGTTGGCCGATCTGATAGGCCGAGATCGTCGCGCTCTTGACCGCGCGACCTTGTTCGTCGACGACGAAGCCCGAGATCGACAGCGCTTCGCCGAGCGCGAAGTTGATGACCTGATCGCCGACCTGGAACACCTGGGTCTGGCTCTTCGACGTCGTCGGGAAGCCCGGCGCGGAAGCGACGACTTCGAACGACTTCAGCGAGATGTTGCAGAACGCGTACTTGCCGGCCGCGTCGACGACCATCGAACGCATCGGCTTGCGCGGACCGGGCTGCGCGAGCAGCGCCAGCGCCATCGAATCGAACAAGTCGACGCGCGCGCCGGAGATCGGCGTCCCGAACAGGTCGGTGACTTCACCCGAGATGCACGAGCCCGCGCTCATCTCGAGGTCGCGGACCGAGAAGTCGTCGTCGCGGACGACGATGCCCGCGGCTTCGGCCGGGGCGAACCCCTCGGCGGTCGCGACCAGGCAGTAACCGGTGTTCGGCGGCAGACCGTCGAACGTGAACGTGCCGTCGGCCGCGGTCGTCTCCGTGCGGCCGGTCGGACGGCGCGTGCCTTGGAAGTTGAACGCCGCGTTCTCGGGGCCGATGAACAGCTCGACGACGGCGCCGGCGACCGGGATGCTCGGGTTGTCCTGGCGCACGACGGCGCCGGACAAACCGCCGGTGCCTTTCCCGAGGTTCTCGGTGTCGCCGGTCGGCGTCTCGGTCCGAGTCGTGACTTCGGTCGCGGTGCGCGTCGGGTCGGAGTCCGGGGTCACGGTCGGCGTCTCGTCGACCGTCGGGTTCGCGTCGACCTGCGCGACGGGCGGCTGCGTCTTGTCGGCATCCGCGGGCTGATCGTCGCCGAGGAACAGGCTGATCCCGAACACCGCGCCGACGGCGAGCAATCCGAGGACGACCAGCAGGGGACCCATCGAACGGTTCATGCGACTCGACTCCGGTACTTGGATGAAGCTCGCGAAGGACGCTCTCGGCCCGTGATCCGGACCTCGGGGCGACCGCCGCGCGAGCGGGCCGTTCGACCCGGCCTCACGGTCGGGCTTCCCGGTGAATCCGGACTACGCCGCGGCGGGGACCGGTGCTGAAACGTGCCCTGCTTTCCCGTGATTTCGGTCGATCTGCGGCCGCCGAACGCGCGTGGCCGACCCGGGTCGAGCCGGGCGCGTCCCGGATCGACCCGATCGAGCGACAAACGTCGTTGGCACCGGGGCTTGCGGCGCGCCGGGACACGCGTCTAATCGAGGGCCTTGCGACCGCGCGGGGAATGCCGCGCGGCGCGAGGGAGGTCGAAGATGAACACGATCGGAGTCGAGCCCCTGCTCGCGATGCTGTTCGGGTCCGGCGGCTCGTCGTGGCTGATCCTGGTGCTGCCGGCGATGCTGCTCGGCCTGTGGGCGACGTGGCGCGTCAAGGCGACGTTCGCCCGGTTCGCCGAGGTCGGATCGCGCCGTCGCCTGTCGGGCGCCGACGTCGCGCGGATGTTGCTTCGCGGCGGCGGCCTGACGGACGTCAAGGTCGAGCGCGTGTCGGGCTTCCTGTCCGACCACTACGACCCGACGTCGAAGACCCTGCGCTTGTCCGAAGCGACGCACGACTCGACGTCGGTCGCAGCGATCGGCGTCGCGGCGCACGAGGCCGGGCACGCGTTCCAACACGCCGAGCGCTACCCGGCGCTGGCGTTCCGCAGCGCGATCGTTCCGCTGGTCAGCATCGGCAGCCATCTGCTGATGCCGCTGATCCTGTTCGCGGCGTTCAGCGGCGGATTCCAGCCGGGAGGCAACCTGTTCTCGTGGGCGGCGGTCGCGGTGCTCGGAGCGGTCAGCTTCTTCTCGCTGGTCACGCTGCCGGTCGAGTTCGACGCGTCGAAGCGCGCGTTGGCCGTGCTCGGGCGGACCGGGATCCTCGAAGCCGACGAGCTCGCCGGTGCGCGGCAAGTGCTCGGCGCTGCCGCTTGGACGTACGTCGCGGCGGCGATCATGGCGATCGCGCAACTGCTGTATTACCTGCTGCCGCTGCTCGGCGGTCGGCGCGAGGAGTGACGAGCCGCGCGCCCGTGCCTTCCGAGGGGCGGCTCGCGTCGACGCAGCCCTTCGCGAGCGTTCGCGCTCGTTCGTGCGCCCGGCTGCGGCGGCTGTTATGTTCCGCGCCTGCATCGAAGACCGCGCGGAGCGAACCGTGACGAGCCACGTCGAAGGAACCGTTCGAGCATTCGTGGACGCATGCGCGGCGAAGACGCCGACGCCGGGCGGAGGCGCCGCTTCGGCGTTGTTCGCCGCTCTCGGCGCCGCGCTCGGCTCGATGGCGGCGCGTTTCACCGCCGGCAAGAAGGGATTCGAGGCGCACGCGGCGACGATGGAGCAGGCGGCCGCGCGGTTCGACGAACTCCGCGCGCAGTTGCTGCCGATCGTCGACGAAGACTGCCGCGCCTACGACGTCGTGACGGCCGCGTACGCGCTGCAGAAGGACACCGACGACGCGAAGGCGGCGCGGACCGCGGCGATCCAGAGCGGGCTCGTGCTCGCGATGAACGTGCCGTTGCGCGGCGCGCGGCTGTGCTGCGAAGGCGTCACGCGGATCGCCGAATTGGCGCCGAACCTCAACAAGAACCTGATCAGCGACGCCGGAGTCTGCGCGCTCGGCCTCGGCGCCGCGTTCGAAGGCTTCGCGATGAACGTCCGCATCAATGCGGCCGGCTTGAAGGATGAATCCGTCAAGGCCGCCGCGCTGTCCGAACTCGCGACGTTGAAGTCCACGATCGACGTCGCGCGCGCGAAGGCGCTGACGGCCGTCGAAGCCTCCTTCTGAACCGGAGCCGCGATGCCGTCCCCTCGAGTCCCGCACGCGCTGATCATCCTCGACGGTTTCGGTGAAGCGCCGGCCGGACCGTTCAACGCCGTGACGATGGCGAAGCCGGGCTACTACGAGTTCCTGCGGCGCACGTATCCGCTCGGGACGCTGATGACGTCCGGCGAATGCGTCGGCCTGCCCGACGGGTTGATGGGCAACTCCGAGGTCGGGCACATGAACCTCGGCGCCGGTCGCATCGTGTGGCAGGACATCACGCGCATCGATCGCGCGGTGAGGGACGGGTCGTTCCGGACGAATCCGGCGTTCGTCGGCGCGGCGAAACACGCGATCGCGAAGGGCACGAACGTCCATCTGATGGGGCTGCTGTCCGACGGCGGCGTCCACTCGTCGCTCGAGCACGTGAAGGCGCTGCTGACGACGTTCACCGGGCTCGGCGTCGACGCGGAGCGCATCGTCGTCCACGCGTTCCTCGACGGACGGGACACGCCGCCGCGTTCGGCGCAGCGCTACGTCGCGGCGCTCGAGCGCCACTTGGCGACCGCGAACTGCGGGCGCATCGCGACGGTGTGCGGCCGCTATTTCGCGATGGACCGCGACAACCGTTGGGACCGCGTCCAGCGCGCGTACGACGCGCTCGTCAAAGGACTCGGCGAACGAGCGGACTCGGCTGCGGCCGGCGTCGACGCCGCGTACGCGCGCGACGAGTCCGACGAATTCGTCGCGCCGACGATCGTCGGCGCCCGCGATCAGGGCCGGATCGCCGACGGCGACGCGGTCGTGTTCTTCAATTTCCGCGCCGACCGTGCGCGCGAATTGAGCCTCGCGTTGATGGACCCGAAGTTCGCCGGGTTCGAGACGCCCGCGGCGCGGCCGCAGCTGCACTTCGTCGGCATGACGCGCTATCGAGCGGACTTCCCGTCGTTGCAGATCCACGACGCGTTCCCGCCGCAGTCGCTCGATCGGATCCTCGCCGACGTGATGGTCGAGCACGGCAAGAACCAACTGCGCATCGCCGAGACCGAGAAGTACGCGCACGTGACGTACTTCTTCTCCGGCGGCGTCGAGACGATCCGCGCCGGCGAGGAACGCGTGCTGATCCCGTCGCCGAAGGTCGCGACCTACGACCTCCAGCCGCAGATGAGCGCGCCGGAAGTGACCGAGCGGCTGGTGAACGAGATCGGTCGGAAGCACTTCGACCTGATCGTGCTGAACCTCGCGAACCCCGACATGGTGGGGCACACGGGCAAGCTCGACGCCGCGATCGCCGCGGTGCGCGCGGTCGACGATGCGCTGTCGAAGATCGTCCCGGCGATCCTCGCGCAGGGCGGTGACGTGCTGCTGACCGCGGATCACGGCAACTGCGAAGTCATGTGGGACGAGGTCGAGCACTGCCCGCACACGGCGCACACGACGAACCCGGTGCCGTTGCTGCTGATCGGCGAGCGGTTGAAGGGTACACGGCTCCGGGAGGGGGGCGTCCTGGCGGACGTCTCACCGACCCTGCTCGACCTGATGGATCTGCCGCAACCCGAGTCGATGACCGCGGCGACGTTGCTACGGCCCTGACGTTCGTCGCGCCCGATCCTGGCGCGCCAGCGGCTCGTCGTCCGTGGCGCTCTCGGCGATCACGACACCGGAAAGACCGCGACCCCGTCCGGCCGAAGGCCGAGCGGGGTCGCGTGCTGAATGGTGGATGGCAACGGAGTTGAACCGATGACCTCTACGTTGCGAACGTAGCGCTCTCCCAACTGAGCTAGCCACCCGAATGAGCCGCGCATATTAGCGGCGGCTCCCCGCAGATTCCAAGCCACCAGTTGACGCCTTTTTTTCAGGTCGTCGGGGGCGGCGACGTCGCGCCGGCGCGGCCTCGCATCTGGTGGACGATGTGGTCGATCGCCGGGATCACGACCAGCGTCAGCAGCGTCGACAGCGTCAGGCCGCCGATGACCGTGACGGCGAGCGGGGCTTGCAGTTCCGAGCCTCGCCAGAACGCCTCCGGCAGCGCGCGGATGCCCGGGATCCACTCCATGCAGCCGGTGATCGGGATCAGACCGAGCACGGTCGTCGCCGTCGTCATGAAGATCGGTCGGAGGCGCGCTTGTCCGGCCGTGACCAGCGCGTCGATCGACGACATGCCGCGGGCGCGGAGCTGGTTCGCGTAGTCGAGCAGCACGATCGCGTTGTTGACGACGATGCCCGCCAGGACGACCGCGCCGATCAGCACGACGACCGACAACGGCGTGTCGGACCACTCGAGCGCGAGCACCGCGCCGACGACCGCCAGCGGGATCGTGAACAGGATCACGAGCGGCTGGATGATCGACTCGAATTGCGACGCCATGACGATGTAGACCAGGAACACCGCGAGCAGGAGCACCATGCGCATGTCGGCCAGCGACTGGCTCATCTCGGCGCCTTGGCCGCCGATGCCGGCGACGACGGACGGGAACTCGCTTTCGACCTGGCCGAGGACCGAGCGGATCGAGTCGATCGCGCCGCCGAGGTCGAAGCCGACCGTGTTCGCCGTCAGCACCGCCGCGCGCTGCCCGTTGATGCGGCGGATCTCGGCGGGACCTTCGATCTTGTTGACCGACGCGACCGAGGCCAGCGGGATCGGCGATCCGCCGCCGAGGTCGAGCGACAGCGACGGCAACAGCGTGCGATCGCGGATCGACGACGAGCCGGAGCCGGTCGACGCGCCGCCGCCTTCCTGTCCGCGGTCGAGCGTGTCGGACAGGTTCATGGCTCGGCCGCGGTTGACGATCATCTTCTCGAGCGCGGCCAGCGACTCGACGTCGGACTTGACGCGCACGTCGATGCGGCGTTCGCCTTCGGCGAACCGCGTCGACACGACGCCCTGAACTTGCGCCCGGATGCGGTTCGAGATGGCTTCGAGGTCGAGGCCGAAGCGGCGCAGCTTCTCGCGATCGAACGACAGGCGGATCTCCGGGCTGCCCGACTGCACCGTGCTGCGCACGTCCGACAGAGCGGGCTGTTCCTTCAGCCGATCCCCGATGCGTTCGGCGACCGCGCGCAGCACCGAGAGTTCGTTGGCGCGCGCCTCGATGACGATCGGCGCCTTGACCGAGAACAACGTCGGTCGGCTGAACCGGAAGCTGTCGATGTCGGCGCTGACCGCCAGTCGTTCGCGCATCGCCGTCAGCACGCGCTGTTCGGCCGCCGCGACGTCGTCGGTCGGCGAAAGCTTGACGAACAAGCGCGCGGAGTGGGGGCCTTCGTCCGGCTCGGCGACTTCGTCGCGCGGGACGCCGATCGCGGCCGCGACGGTCTCGACGCCGTCGATCGTCCGGAAGTCACGTTCGAACGGCAGCACGACGTCGGCGGTCGAACTCAGTGGAGTTCCGACCGGCAGGAACGCGTGGACGA
>JAEUIB010000734.1 GCA_016795255.1 Planctomycetota bacterium | reverse complement strand
CATGGGCGACCTGATCCCGAAGACGATCATCGCGCGGTTCTCGCGGACGCTCGGCACGCTGCTGCACCGCGGCGTCCCGATCCTCGAGGCGCTCGAGATCGTCGAAGCGTCGATCCCGAACGCGGTGCTGTCGGGCGCGCTGTCCGACGTCCGCGCGAGCGTCCGCGAAGGCGAGACGATGGCCGCGCCGCTGCTCGAGTCGCGCGTGTTCGACGACATGGTCGTCAACATGATCGACGTCGGCGAAGCGACCGGCTCGGTCGACAAGATGCTGCTGAAGATCGCCGACACGTACGAGGACGAGGTCGACACGCGCGTCAGCACGCTGTTCAAACTCATCGAACCGGCGCTGCTGCTGATGCTCGCCGTCATCGTCGGCTTCATCGTCATCGCGCTGTTCCTGCCGATCCGGAAGGTCATGGACACGATGGGAGCTCAGGGCTGATCGAGCGAGAGGGGTAAGGTCTGACGTGCAGCTCCGGACGAAGCTCCTGCTCGCGGTCGTGGCGGCCAATTTCGCGGCGTTCGCCGTGTTGGCCGTGGCGATCGCGCGCGACGTCGACCGGCGCGGCGAACTGGCGCGCGAGCAGAGCGCTCGGATCCGTGAAGAACAGGTCGCGCGCGTCGGCGACATCTTCATCAAGTGGTTCCAGGCGTTCGACTTCGACCTCGGTCCGACGCGCGTCACCGAAGCACGGGCGGCGCCGGCGCGGCGCATCGTGAAGGAGATCCTCGCGCAGCCGTTCTGGACCGCGGCGCGCGACGCGTACCTGACCGACAACCCGTTCCGCTTCAACGAGCAGTACCAGCCCGGTGAGTTCGAGCTGAACCCGATCGGAGCACCCGACGCCGAGTCGGAGCTGTTGCGTCTACGCGCACTCGACCTCGTCGAGCGCGCGTATCGCGACGGCGTCGAACAGCGCGACGGCGAGATCCTCGCGATCCCGCTGTTCGGCAGCGCCGGTCCCGGTCGCAAGCGCGAGAAAGTCGGCGCCGCGTACATCCGCGTCGACGTTCCGCAGGTGCAGCCGGCGCAGAGCGGCATCGAGGCCCGCATGGTCGCGATCGCGCTCGGGGGATCGACCGTGATCGCGATCGCGGGCATCTTCCTGCTGCTGCACGTGCTGGTGCTGCGACCGCTGCACGACGTGTCGGCCGGCGCGCGACGCGTGCGCTTCGGCGACTACACGCGGCCGGTTCCGCGCACCGGTCGCGCCGACGAGATCGACACGCTGGTCGCCGCGTTCAACGAAATGATGCTCGAGGTCGGGCAGTCCCGCGAGGCGCTCGAGCGTCGCGTCCGCGACGCGGTCCTGCGCGCGCGGGAGAGCGAGAAGCGCCTGATCCTGACCGAACGGCTCGCGGCGATGGGAACGCTCGCGGCCGGGATCGCGCACGAGATCAACAACCCGCTCGGCGGGATGATCAACGCGCTGCGCGTCGTCGAGAAGCCGGACACCAAGCCCGACGTTCGCCAGCGCTACCTGAAGCTGATCGGCGACGGACTCGATCGGGTCCGCGGCGTGGTCGCTCGCGTGCTGCGGTTCGCGCCGAACCGCAAGCCGAAGGAACTCGTCGCCATCGCCGGAGTCGTCGACGACGTCGCGCGTTTCCTGCAATTCCGACTCACCGAGAAGAACGTCTCGTTCGTCGTCGACGTCGAGGACGGACTCGGCATCCACGGCGACGCGGCGGCTCTCGGCCAGGTGTTCCTGAACTTGATCGCGAACGCGATCGACGCGCTCGACGCACCGCCGCGGCGCATCGAGGTCATCGGCCGACGCGTCGGGCCGCGCGTGCGCGTCGAGGTCGCCGACACCGGTGTCGGGATGAGTGCCGACCAAGCAGCGCGCGCGTTCGACCTGTTCTTCACGACGAAGGTCACCGGCAGCGGACTCGGCTTGTTCATCGTGCACGAGATCGTCGGCGAGCACGGCGGAACGATCGAAGTGTCGTCGTCGCCTGGCGCCGGAGCGCGCTTCGTGCTCGAGTTCCCGGCGCCATGAACGAATTGTTCTACGTCGCCGCGATGGCGGCCCTGCTCGCCGGCTCCGCGTTCAGCTCCGCGGTCGAGACGTCGCTGTTCGCGCTCGACGCCGACGGACGTGCGCGGCTGTCGTCCGCGTCGCGCGCCGGCGCGCGATTGACCGAGAAGCTGGAGCGCGAACCGGAACGGTTCCTGCTGACGCAACTGTTGCTGAACCTGCTCGTGAACCTGGCGTTCTTCACGGCGACGGGCGCGTGGGCGATGGAGCTCGACGGCGGGGCGGCGTTCGCGGTGTCGTCGTTGGGCTTCCTCGCGATCCTGTTGCTCGGCGAGATCCTGCCGAAGGCGTTCGCGGTGCGGAATCCGACGGTCGTCGCGACGCGCCTCGCGACGCCGGCGTTGTTCGTCACCGAACTGCTGCGCCCGGTGCTGACGCCGTTGATCTTCATCACCGACGTGCTGACCGGGATGGTCTCGGCGCGTCGCGGCGGCCGCGAACTCGAATCCGAAGAGCTGCACCAATTGCTGTCGGCGGCGTCGGCACGCGGCGCCGTCGGGTCCGGCGAAGCGGCGGTGCTCGGCCAGGTGTTGCACATGACCGAACTTCGCGCGCGCGACGCGATGGTGCCGCGCGTCGAGATCGCCGCGATCGACCTCGATTCGGGGCGGCAGAAGGCCGAGCAACTCGTGCGTGCGACGCGCCGGTCGCGCTTGCCGGCGTATCGCAAATCGATGGACCACATCGTCGGCTACGTCGAGGGACGCGATCTGCTGCTGTTCCGCGAGAAGTCCCTCGCCGAGCTCGTGCGGCCGATCGGCATCGTGTCGGAGAGCGCGCCGCTCGACGCCGCGCTGCGCTTGTTGCGCGCGGAAGGGCGCGAGATCGCGATCGCGCTCGACGAGTACGGCGGAACCTCCGGCGTGCTGACGATCGAGAGCATCGCATCGGTGTTGTTCGGCGGGTTCGCCGACGAGCACGCGAAGGCGCGCGGGTTCCACCGACAGCGCGCCGACGGCTCGGTCGTGCTGCGCGGCACCTGTCCGCTGGCGACGTTCAATCGGCTGCGCATCGAGCCGCGGGCGATCGAAGCGCGTCGCGCGGTGACGCTCGGCGGCTACGTCGCGCAACGGTTGGATCGCATTCCACGCCCGGGTGACGTCGTGCTGTTG
>JAEUIB010000719.1 GCA_016795255.1 Planctomycetota bacterium | reverse complement strand
GAGCGAGTCTTCGCGCGGACTGAGTCGCTTCGGCCAAACCGACGCGAGCGGCACCGCGGAGCTCCGCGTGCTCGGCACCGGGACGTTCCACGTCTTCGCGGAGCACGATGAGGCGGGCGTCGGATCCACGATGGTCGACCTGCCGGGAGCGGACGTCGAGATCACGCTCGATCCAGGTGTTCCGTGCGCGGGTTCGTTCACGCTGGCGCTCGGCGTCACGTCGAACCCGAACATGAGCCATCACGTCGAGTTCCGAGGCACGACGGAGTCGAAGGACACGCGCTTCCGGTCGGTGATGTTGCCGTCTCCGAACGCGCGCACGTTCTCGGTAGCCGGCCTGGGACCGGGCGAGTACGCCGTCACCTTCCGTTGCGGCCCGGACGAGTCCGCGCCAATCGTCTTCACGCTCCCACCCGAAGGTGCGACGGATCTCGAGTTCGAGTTCCAGCGCGCGAAGTGACGTCCCGAACCGGCCGCGAAACCCGGCCGAGCGCGGCGTCCGGCGACGTCCGCTCGCGCGCGGTCGCGTCGGCTTGGCGCGTCGTTCAGCGCACGATCGTCACGACCGACGGACTCGACAACAGACCGAAGCCAGAGGCTCCGGCGACGACCGCTTGTTCGTAGAGGTTCACGCCGTCGATCGACGCCGGGAGTCCGCCGACCGGGATCGGCACGCTGAACGACAGCGTTCCGGACGGCGGCAGCGATCCGAGCGCGATCACCGTGTACGGCGCCATCCCCGCGAGCGCACCGACGACCGCGGGCGTATACGCGCCGTTGCCGGAGAACGCGAGCAACAGCAACGCGAACTCGCCGGGCACACCGGTCAGCGTCGTCGTCGTGAGTTGCCCTTCGGGCGCCGGCGACGTGACTTCGAACGTGCGGCGGATGTCGCCGACCACGGGCGACGTCATCACGAGCGGGTCCACCACGAACGGCGCGACGCCTGGAGGCGGACAAGCGCCGGCTGCGACACCGCTCGCACCGATCGCGAACGTGCAGTCGAGGACGGTCAGCACACGCGTCGACGGGTCGCCCTGCGCGACGACGGCGGGGCCTCCGACCGCTGCGGCCACGCACGTCAGGGTGGACGCTTGGAACGCTCCGTTCCCCCCGTCTCCACCGACGAACGTGCAGCCCGACGCGAACACGCTCCCGGTGACGATCGAGAGTGCGGCGCCTCCTGGACTCGACGGGATCGCCGCGCCCGCGAAGAGCGGCACGGCCGCGTTCCGACCGTCACTGCCGACCAGCGCGCACTCGTACAGCGACACCGAACCGCTCTCGAGATGAACCGCGCCGAATCCACCGACGGGGATCCCGACGTTCGGTTGCGCCGTGATCGAGCAGCGAGTGAACACCGTCCGCGGCGAAGCGGACAGCGTGACCATCAGCGCGAGCACGTGGTCCGGAGCGCTCTGGGTGAGGACGCAGTCCTCGACGAACACGGATCCCGCACAGTCGCGGACCGCGAAGGTCGTGCTGAAGTTCTGCGGGAGCGCGTCGAACTCGAGGCCACGCACGACCACGCCTTGAGCGATACCCAAGTCCTCGATCGCCAATCCCCGCGCGACCGGCCGATCGCCGTTCGCATCCCGGATCCCGACGATCGTCAGTGACTTCGACGCGAGGTTCGCGGCCGCGTACGGAACGCCGCAATCGCGCACGAGCAGGATGTCCCCGTCCGCGACCGTCGACACGGCGGTCTGCAGCGACACGAAATCGACACCGGGTCCGCCGTCACCGTCGACGACGTACGCCTGATTCGCGGCGTGAGCCGACGCCAGGACACATCCGCTGAACAAGATGCTCGCGAGGATTCGCATGACGTGTCTCCGTCCCTGTGCTTCGGGGAGACAGGAACGGCACGTCGTCGCACGTCAGGACACGAGATCGCCGGAGTCGTCGATCCGCGATCGGTCCAACGCGTTCGTCAGCTTCCCTTGCAGCCCCACTTCGTGTGTGGCTGCTTGTTCTTGCCGAACCAGTTCCACAGCAGCTCGGCGTAGCCGACGGGCTGCATGTCTCGCTTGCGAT
>JAEUIB010000698.1 GCA_016795255.1 Planctomycetota bacterium | reverse complement strand
GACCCCGACGTCGCGGTGGCCGGAGATCGCGCGCTGATCGTCTGGTGCGACGACGTCTACACGGCCGGCGATCGGATCGAGGGTCGCATCCTGCTGCAAAACGGCACGTTCGCCGCGCCGGACATCGTGATCAACGATCAGCCGTTCCATCAGTCGTTCCCGACGGTCACGACCGACGGAGCTCGCTTCGTCGTCGCGTGGATCGACCACCGCTCTCAAACGTCGGTCGAGCAGTTGCGCGGTGACGTCTACGCGACCAGCGTGTCGCTCGACGGCACGGTCGCCTCGCCGGCCGGAATCCAAGTCACCAGCGGACCGTTGCCCGAGGACCTGCCGCGATTGGCGACGCTCGACGACATCGTGCGAGCGTTCTGGCTCGATCTGCGCACCGGCGCCTCCGACCACGTGCAGCGCATCGTTCATCGTTCGATCGACGACCTCGTGCCCGGCCCGTGGAAGAACCTCGGCCTCGCGAAGCCCGGCGCGCTCGGTTCCCCGACGCTCGTCGGATCCGGCTCGCCGGTCGCGGGCTCCGCGGTCTCGTTCGTCGTCGATCACGCGGCGACGAACGCTCCGGCGTGGCTGTTCTTCGGCGCGACGCGGATCGACGCGCCGTTCTCCGGCGGCACGTTCGTCCCGGCGCCCGTGATCCAACTGACGATCGCGACCGATGCCACGGGTCTTTTCGAGTTGCCGTTGAGTTGGCCCGCCGGCATCCCGTCGGGCGTACCGATCTACGCGCAGGCGTGGATCGCCGACAACGCGGCGAGCTTCGGACTCGCCGCGACGAACGGACTCTCCGTCACGCAACCGTGACCGCGAGCCCAGGCCGCTCGAAGTCCTGAACGACCGCACCGCGGACTCGTCGCATCCGGCGACGCGTCCGCGGTGTCGTCCGCTCGGACGCCGGGTGAGCCCGTCGGCGACGCAACGCCGTGCGACTCCCGGGCCTTCGCTCGATCGATCCGCCGAACGGCCGCCGCACCCGCGGCAACCACGCGCCTCGGCCGCGCTACACTCCGACCCCGCCCCGTGACGACCCTTCCGCGGAGTGTCCGAGTGCTCGAGCCCGCTGGCCGCTCCACGCCGCCGATCGACGCATCGCGCGGGACGTACGCATTGCCGCTCGCGTACGGCAGCGCGCTGTTGCTCCACCTGTTGTTCCTGAAGAGCCTCGTCTTCCGGCTGGCGATGCCGGACTTCGCCGTGGTGCTGGTCGCGGCCGCCGCGTTCGCGGGGTCGTTCCTGCCCGCGGTCGTGCTGCAAGCCGCGTTCGCCCAACACGCGGGAAGGCGCGACGGCGCGACCCCGTGGATCGCGCGGCTCGATCGATGCGTGTGGAGCGTCAGCGCGATCGCTGCGGCGATCGGCATCGGCTTGGCGCTGATCCCCGGTGCGCGCGTCGTGCTGCATTGGCCGCTGGTCGCCGCTGCGTTGGCGTCGCCGCTGATCGGCGCGTGGTCGGCCGCGTCGCGCGTCGTCCACGGAGCCCTGCTCGGCCTCGAACGCGAGCGCTGGTTCGCCGCGCTGACGATCGCCGAGCCGGCGCTGCGCATCGCGCTCGCACTCGGACTCGAGCCGTGGCTCGGCGGCGCGAACGCGGCGCTGCTCGCGCTGGCGGTCGCTCCGCTGTCGACGCTGATCGTCGGGCGCGTGCTGTTGCCGCGCCGGGACGCGGTCGAACCCTCGGCCGCCGCACGGCGCCCGCTCGAGTTCCAACCGCGCACGTGGGCGACGCTGGTGTTCGCCGGCACGCTGTCGTTCGTCGACGTCGTGTTCGCGAACATCCGCTTGCCGCCGGACGAAGCCGCGCGCTATGTCGGACTGTCGTCGATCGCGCGCTTCCCCGAACTGATCGCCGCGCCGCTCGCGCTCGCGCTGTTCGCGCGGACGCGCCTGCGCGTGTTCACGCGCAACTCACCGTTGCCGGACCTGTGGCAGACGCTCGGCAAGGTCGCGCTGTGGCTCGGCGCGGCCGTCGCGTTCACGCACCTGGTCGGCCGCGACATGGTGCGCATCCTGCTGCAGACGGAGATCTTCGCGAACGTCGCGTCGTTGCTGCCGCCGCTCGTGCTCGGTCACGCGCTGATCGCGCTCGCGCAGACGCTGCTGTTCTTCGGGATCGCGAACGGCGCGGTCGGGCTGCCGCTCGTGCCGCTCGCGTTGCTGGCGTCCTACCTGATGCTGCTCGTCGAACGCGGCACGACCGCCGCCGGCTGCGCGTGGACGAGCGTGGTCATCGGTGCGCTCGCGGTCGCGTTCACCGGCATGGTCGTGATCGTGCCGTCGTGGCTGTCCGAGCACGCGCGCCGACGCAAGACTCCCGCGGGCTGACAGAACGTGAATCCATTGGGGGACAGACCATCGGTCTGCCTCCCAATGGATTCATGTTCGAGGCGGCGCAGCCGCCGGACTCACCAGGTGTCCGAGGCGGCGCCCAATTTCTTCACGGCCTCCGAGGAACGCGAGTCGACCCGGTCGACCCACGTTCCGTCACTCGGCCGACGACGAGTCCGGATCGAACTGCATCTGCTCGACGAGGGCGCGGGCACGCTGCGACTCGACGTCGTCGACCGCGCTGCTCGTCCATGCGAACGCCAGCGCGTACACGATCGCGAGCATCCACAACATCCGCGACGCGCGCGCGCGGATCCCGCCGCGGGCGGCGGAGCCGCCGAAGCTGCCGCCGAACACGAACGGCAGCGACGCGAGCGGCAGCGCGAGCAACGCCGGATGCGGAGCACACAGGACGTCGAGCGAGTTCTCCGCGCGCACGAACGGCCACGTCCGCGTCACCGCGAGGAACACCAGCACGGCGACCGGCGCCGCGAGCGCGAAGATCACCGCCATGATCGGCGCCGATTCGGCCGTCCGACGCGCGGGCTTCGCGGCGGCGGTCGCAGCCTCGCTCGCGCGGGCGCGCGGGCGCGTCCCGAACGCGAGCAGCGCGAATCCGACGGCGCACAACGCGACGAGGTCGTGGATCCCGCGGATCGGTCGGGCGACTTCACCGCGCGCCAGCCATTGCCGCGGGTCGCCGCCCCGACCGTCTTGGCCGCCGTTCCCGGCAGGCGCTGCCACCGCGTTCGCGACGTCGACCGCCGCTTGCGCGTCCACCCGCAACAACGTCGACGTCGCGACCCGCTCCGCGACGCGCCGCAGCGCGAGGCCGGTCGACGCGTCGGCGTTCGCGCTCGCGAAGCGGTCGGCGAGGCTGCGGACGAGATCACCGGTGCGAGCCGCGGCGCGCGCGAACGCGTGCCGTACGAGGAACTCGCGCGCCGCCAGCCGATCGGCGCCGGCGTCGATCAGCGCGCGCTCGGCGGCGATCAGGCGACGCAGCGGGTACTCGTCGACGACGACCGCGCACGCGGCCCGCGTGAGTTGATCCGCGGCTTCGGTCCACAAGCCGGCATCGAGCGCGGTCGACGCCAACAACAGCGGGACCGCGCCGTTGTCCGGATCGACCGCCGCGTGCGTGCGCGCCAGCGACTCGAGCAGGAACTCGTCGGCGCGGAGTTGTGCGCCGTCGCCCGGCACGATCGCCGCGCGATGGTCGCGCATCGCGGTGACCGCCAGCGCGACGAACGCCGGTTCGTCGGGACACGCGTCGCACAGCGCCAGCAGTTCGTCGAACGCGACCTCGAACCCGTCGCCGATCAAATTCGTCCGCGCCAGCGCGTTCGCGGCCCAGACGACTTCGGCCGCACCGAGGCGTTCGGTCGGGTCGCGCGACTCGTCGCGAGCGATCGGTTCGAACCGCGCGGCGAGCGCCGCGTAATCGTCCGCGTCGTCGAGCGTCAGCGTCTCGTAGCCGGGCATGCAGGCCTGCGCGCCGTGTCGCAGCGCATTCGCCGCGCGCGAGGCCGCCGACGGCGACACCACGAACGACGCGCCGACGCCCGCCGCCAGGACGATCCATACAGCCGCGCCGAAGCGGCGATCGCGCGATCCCGAAGCGCCCATAGGGGAGGCTATGCTACGCCGCTCGTGCGCGTCCCGGAAGGCGCGCGGACCCAAGCCCCCGTCCCGCGGCGCATGATCGCGCCGCCCCGCGTCGAAGACCCTCCGCACCGATGATCACGCTCACCCCCACTCGCATCGGACTCGCGCTCGGCGCGGCCGCCGGCCTGCTCGCGGCGGCGCTCGGCCTGACGCCGCTGGTCCAGCGGTTCGAGGCGAAGCCGTACGACCTGCTGGTGAACGCGTTCGCGGATCCCGAGCTCGCCGCGACGTCGCGCGTGAAGGTGCTGCTGTACACCGACGACGACGAGGTGGTGTTCAAGCGCGAGTACCCCGAGTTGGCGGACTATCCGCCGCCGCGCTCGTTCTACGGCGACGTCATCGAGCAGATCCGCGCGATCGGCGTCGAGCCCGGCGCGCTCGTGTTCGACTTGATCATGTCGAGCAGTTCGCGCGTCGCCGGCGACGACGAAGCGTTCGCGGCCGCCGTACGCAAGCAGGGCAACACCGCGATCGCGATGCGGATCTTCCCGCCGGGCGCGGTCGAGGGCACGTCCATCGAGCCCGAACCGGACGTCCAGCCGGAACCGCTGCCGAAGGCGGCTCGGATCGAGCTGTACGGCGATCCGTCGGCGTTGCCCGTCGTGACGAACGCGCAAATGCCGATCGGCGTGCTGCACGACGTCGTCACGCGGTTCGGCAATGCGTTCGTCAAGGTCGATCGCGGCGACCTGCTGCGCACGATGCCGATCGCGTTCCGTTACCTCGACTCGATCACGCCGTCGCTGCCGGTCGCCGCCGTGATGGCGTATTCGGGCGATTCGTCGATCGCGCTCGAGAAGCGGACGCTGCGTGGTTTCGCCGGCGTCGACGTGCCGGTCGTCGACGGCAAGCTGCTCGTCAACTTCCGCGGGCCGCGCGGCACGTTCCCCACGGCCTCGCTGACGAGCGCGTTGGCCCTGAAGCCGAGCGCTGCCGGCGAAGCCTGGCGCCAATCCCTGCGCAAGGGCGACATCGTCGTGATCGGCGCGAACGTCACCGGCCATCCCGACGTCCAAGCGACTCCGGTCGACGAGAGCCTCCCCGGTCCGGAGTTCATCGCGACCGTCATCGACAACCTGCTGCGCGGCGACGCGCGCTCGCGATTGCCGGGGTGGCTGAACTTCCTGATCCCGATCCTGCTCGGCGCCGTCGTCGGCGTCACCGCGGTGCTCGCGAGCCGCAAGCGCTCCGCGCTAGATCGGAAGAGCGTCGTGTAGGGAAAGAGTGTTAGGCTTCGTGTAGTTCTCGGGGG
>JAEUIB010000689.1 GCA_016795255.1 Planctomycetota bacterium | reverse complement strand
AGCTGGCCCTTGATTTCCTTGAGCATTCGCTGATTGAGAACGTTCGGCATGACTTTCAGCCCGTGATGTCGAGGATGAGGCTCGGCCCCATCGTCGTACTGATCGCGACTTTGTTGATGTACTTGCCCTTCGACGCCGCGGGCTTCATGTGCAGGATCATGTCGACGAGCGCGGTGACGTTCTCCTGGAGCGCGGCCGCGTCGAAGCTGAGCTTGCCGACCGGCGCGTGGACGTTGCCGTACGCGTCGGCGCGGAACTCGATCTTGCCGGCGCGGAACTCGGTGACCGCCTTGACGAGGTCCGGCGTCACGGTTCCCGACTTCGGCGAAGGCATCTTGCCTTGCGGGCCGAGGACCTTACCGAGGCGGCCGACGACGCCCATCATGTCCGGCGTCGCGATCGCGACGTCGAAGTCCAGCCAGTTCTGATCGCGGATCTTGGCCGCGAGGTCGTCACCGCCGGCGGCGATGGCGCCCGCGTCGAGCGCGAGCTTGGTCTTGTCGTCCTTGCAGAAGACGATGACGCGGACGTTCTTGCCGATGCCCTTGGGCAGGCTGACCGCTCCGCGGATCATCTGGTCCGACTTCTTCGGGTCGATGCCGAGGTTCATCACCAGCTCGACGGTCTCGTCGAACTTGGCGGGCTTGAACTTCTTCAGCACCTTGACGGCTTCGCCGAGCGCGAACGGGCCCTTGCCCGGAATCAGCGCGCGGTTTGCGCGGTAACGCTTGCTGCCAGTGATCACTGCCATGTTTCGCCTGTTCCGTGTCAGCCGTCGACGACTTCGATACCCATGGACCGCGCGGTGCCCATGACGACTTTCATCGCGGCGTCGATCGATCCCGAGTTGAGGTCGGGCATCTTCTTTTCCGCGATCTGCCGCACTTGTGACTTGGTGACCTTGCCGATGACTTCGGTCCCGGTCGTGCCCGAGCCCTTGGCGAGGCCCGCGGCTTTCTTGATCAATACCGACGCCGGCGGCGTCTTGGTGATGAACCGGAAGGAGCGGTCCGTATAGACCGTGATCTCGACCGGGACGATCATGCCCTGCTCGGCACGCGTCCGCTCGTTGTACTCCTTCACGAACTGCCCGATGTTGACACCGTGCTGACCGAGGGCGGGACCCACGGGCGGCGCCGGCGTGGCTTGGCCTGCCGGCAGCTGAAGCTTGACGATTGCCTTGACTTCTTTGGCCATGAGTCGACGCCCTACACCAATTCGACCTGAGAGACTTCGAGTTCGACGGGCGTCTCACGCCCGAAGATCGTCACGATGACCCGCACCAGCATCTTCTCGACGTTCACGTCGTCCACGACACCGGTGAAGTTCTCGAACGGGCCTTCCTTGATCTTCACGCGATCACCGACGTTGCACGGGATGTTGACCCGCGGCTTCTCCTCGGTGCTCTTCATGCCGCCGAGGATGCGCTCGACTTCGGACTGCGCCATCGGTTGCGGATTCTGATCCGAACCGACGAAGTCACCGAGTCGCGGCGTCTCCTTGATGAAGAACCAGAGGTCACGATCCAACTTGCCTTCGCCGTCGTAGAGGTCGGCCTCCAGCAGCACGTACCCGGGGAAGATCTTGCGCTGGACGAGCTTCTTCTTGCCGGCGCGGATCTCCTGTTCCGTGACTTGGGCGACCACGACCTGCGAGATGCGATGCTCGAGGTTGTGGGTCTTCACCCGATTGAGGACGGACTCGCGGACGCGATCCTCCATGTTGGTCGGCACGCGCACGACGAACCACTGCTTCACCATCGAGCGTCCACTCCCACCAAGCCAGCCGCTCGAATCAACCGAACACCAGGTTCTCGAACACGCGCGTCAACACGAAGTCGAAGCCAGCCACCAGTGCGATCATGGCCGCCACCGTGACGCAAACGACGACCGTGCCGTTCCACGTCTCGGGCCACGACGGCCACGTGACTCGCTTCATCTCGCTCTCGGTGTCGATCAACAGCTCGGCCAGTCGCTGATCGTTCACACTCTTGCGGATGAGGACGAACATCGCGACGAACACGACCGTGGCGATCAACAGCCCGGGCGTCAGCAGAGCCTCGAGCACCGGAACGGTGATCCCGAGGTCCTTCTTCGCCCAGTCCCACGACATGAAGTGGCGGAGCGTCCACGCCGCGTAGTACGCGAGTACGACGAGAAGCGCCGCCGTGATCGTTCGGGCGACGCGTCCTTGGTCCGGCTTGTACGTCAGCAACTTCATCGGTTTCGTTCCGTCGTCCGTATCGCGTCGGGTTCGACTCGCTCGACGACGACCGCGCGCCGCTGAGGCTCGCGGTCGTCGTCGAGACGGGAGACTGCGCCTTACGCGATGATCTTCGTGACGACGCCCGCACCGACGGTGCGGCCACCTTCACGAATCGCGAAACGCAGGTTCTGCTCCATCGCGATCTGGTACCCGAGCTTGACCTCGAGCTTGCAGTTGTCGCCCGGCATCACCATTTCGGCGCCACCGAGGAGCTCGACGTCGCCGGTCACGTCCGTCGTGCGGAAGTAGAACTGCGGACGGTAGCCCTTGAAGAACGGCGTGTGGCGACCACCTTCCTCCTTGGAGAGGATGTACACCTCGCACTGGAAGTGCGTGTGCGGGGTGATGCTGCGCTGGTGCGCGAGCACCATGCCACGTTCGATCTGTTCCTTTTCGACGCCGCGCAGCAGGAGACCGACGTTGTCGCCGGCCTGACCTTCGTCGAGCGTCTTGTTGAACATTTCGACGCCCGTGCAGACCGTCGTGCCGACGGCCGGCGACAGCCCGACGATGTCGAGCGTCTCACCGACCTTGACCTTGCCGCGCTCGATACGACCGGTCGCGACCGTGCCGCGACCCTTGATCGAGAACACGTCTTCGACGGACATGAGGAACGGCTTGTCGACTTCGCGCTGGGGCAGCGGGACGTACGAGTCCAGCGCCTTCAGCAGGTCCTTGATCGGCTTCGCCGCGGCCGGGTCCTTGCCCGCCCCACGGTACGCCGCCGACGCCGAACCACGAACGACCGGGACCTGATCGCCCGGGAACTCGTACTTCGACAGCAGGTCGCGGACTTCGAGCTCGACCAGGTCGAGCAACTCGGCGTCGTCGACCAGGTCGCACTTGTTCATGAAGACCACGATCGCCGGCACGCCGACCTGGCGAGCGAGCAGGATGTGCTCGCGCGTCTGCGGCATCGGGCCGTCGTCGGCGGCCACGACCAGGATCGCGCCGTCCATCTGGGCGGCGCCCGTGATCATGTTCTTCACGTAGTCGGCGTGACCCGGGCAGTCGATGTGCGCGTAGTGGCGCGTATCGCTCTCGTACTCGACGTGGGCGACGGCGATCGTGACCGTCTTGGTCTCGTCGCGGACCGTGCCGCCCTTCGCGATGGACGAGTAGTCCTTGAAGTTCGCGAGTCCGTCCGCCGACTGCGTGGCCAGGATGGCCGCCGTCAGCGTCGTCTTGCCATGGTCGATGTGGCCGATGGTGCCCACGTTCACGTGGGGCTTGGTGCGCTCAAAGACTCCCTTCGCCATTACCGTCTCCTTGCGAAGCGCCCGGCTCGAGGACGCGGGCTCAAGACAACTGACCTAGTCCGACCCGGCTGTCACCCAGCGATGGGCACCGATCCGGCGAGCGGGCGTCCGCTCGTGAACAATCGAGTTGGAGCGGGTGATGGGAATCGAACCCACGTGACCAGCTTGGAAGGCTGGGGCTCTACCATTGAGCTACACCCGCACCATGCGTGCGTCCGGCCGAACTCCAGTTCGCCGATGAGAGACACCCGGCCGTTCCGCCGCGGCGGCTCGAGCAGATGACGACGTGTCCGACGAGCAAGAGGATGGTGGGGAGTGAAGGATTTGAACCTTCGTAGCGTTGCCGCAACGGGTTTACAGCCCGTCCCCATTGACCACTCGGGCAACTCCCCGCTGCTGATCCACTCTCTTGCTCTTGTGTCGAATCGTCGCTGCTGCTCGTCCTCCACGGAAGTCGGCTACCGGAGCGCACATCTCATCCGCTCGCGAGAGTTCGACTGGAGCTAGCGGCGGGTGTCGAACCCGCAACCCCCGGTTTACAAAACCGGTGCTCTACCGTTGAGCTACGCTAGCATTCTCGTCCCCGGGTTTAGGCCCAGGGACGAAAGCCCGACAGGCTAGAGGGACCCAGCCCAAAGTCAACATGGAACTGGACCTCCACGTGATTCTGGTGCGCGGGCGAGTCTCGATCATGCACCGGGGAGCCCGGCTCGTCGCTCGACCCAGGTCCGGAAGCCCGAATCCAAATCCTCGACCGTGTCGGCCGGGACCGAGTCGAGGAGCGCCGCGAGCACGACCAACCCCACCACGTGCTCGACGACGACGGCTCCCGATGGAACCGCGCAGACGTCGGACCGCTGAGGATCCGACGGCGCTCTCGTTCCGTCGCGGAGGTCGACCGAGGCCATCGCGTGTTTGGTCGTCGCCAGCGGCTTCAGATAGGCCCGCACCACCAACGGCTGCCCGTTCGACATGCCGCCTTCGATCCCCCCCGCTCGATTCGAGCCGCGACGGATCGCTCCCCCGTCGAACGTGATCGGGTCGTGGACCGCGTGCCCGCCGAGAGCCGCGGCCGCGATTCCGTCGCCGATCTCGACCGCCTTGACCGACGGCACGCTCATCACCGCGGCCGCGAGAGCGGCATCCAGCCGGGTCCCTGCCTGCATCAAGGATCCGAGCCCGGCGGGAACTCCCGCCGCACGGACTTCGACGACTCCGCCGAGCGTGTCCCCAGCCGCGCCGGCGGCGGAGATCACGTCGCACATCGCAGCACTCGTCGCCGAATGCGGGCACCAGACGGGCGACGCGTCGCGCTCGGCGATCCACGCGAAGCCGTCGCCGGGTGGATCGCGCAGCACGACGCTGCCGATGGCTGCGACGAACCCCTCGACGCGGACCCCCACCCGTTCGAGCACCATCTTCGCGACGGCCCCCGCCGCGACGCGCGCCACGGTCTCGCGCGCCGACGATCGCTCCAGCACCGGCCGGGCATCGTTCGTGTCGAACTTGATCGCTCCGGCGAGATCGGCGTGGCCCGGCCGCGGTCGATGCAGCGGCGGAAGCGTCGGCAGCGACTGATCCTTGTTCCGAACGCGCAGCACGAGCGGCGCTCCGCTGGTCGCGCCGCGGTAGGCACCGGCGACGACCTCGACGCGATCTCGTTCGAGTTGCTGCCGCGAGCTGCGGCCGAATCCGGATTGGCGGCGTGCGAGTTCGCGATCGATCCGCGCGAGGTCCAGCGCGAGGCCGAACGGCAGACCTTCGATCACGGCGAGCAGCGCTTCGCCGTGCGATTCACCCGCGGTCGACCATCTCAGTCGGGACATGCCTCAATCAGCGTAGCGAGCGCGCAACGCGGGAGGCTGGCCGAACGGCGTCATGCCGAGGGACGATGGCGGACTGGTGCGCATCTCGAAGTGCGATTCGACGCGACGCACCAGATCGAAGATGTCGAAGGGCTTGCGCACGAGGCCGACGACGCTCGGTTCGGCGCGCAGCAGGTCGACCGTCTCGGGGTCGAGGAACGCGCTGACGATCAGCACTTGCGCGTGCGGATTGCGCATCCGCAGCGCGCGGACGAACTCGAGCCCGTTCAATCCGGGTATCGCGAAGTCGGAGATCACGAGTCCGTAGCGACCGTCGGCCGCCACGTCGATCGCGCTTCGGCCACCGGCGTTCGTGTCGACGACGCAGCCGTGGCGTGTCAACACGTCGCGGATCAAATCGGCAATCGTCTCTTCGTCGTCGACGACCAGGACCCGGCGCTCGTCGGAGAATCCGAATCGAGCTCCGATGGAGCCATCCATCGTGCACACCCCCCGGAAACCGCCCAAGCCGTTCGGGATTATGGCTTTCGACGAGGTCGACTCAAGACATTTGCATCGACGGGGCCGATCTCGTCGAAATCGACGGTGACCGACATGGTCCGGTAATCGACCTCGACCTTGTCGGCGTCCCGCAGCACCCGCCGGACGCGGCAGGTCTCGTTGAACCGCGGCAGATGCACCGGATCGCCCGGTTTGAGCGATTTCAAGAAGGCCTTGCGTTGCTCGGCGAGCGGTGCGCTGGACAGCGCTCGTCGCAAGGATTCGAGCAGCACGCCGGCCACGTGCGCCGCCCGCCCACCGAGAGCGAGCAATTGTCGGCGGGGCTCGTCGAGTTCGTCGGCGATCGCGCGGAGGCGCGACTCCGCCGCGGCTTCGGCCTGGCGCATCAGCGACGCACGCTGACGATCGAGCTCGCCGACCTTCCTCGCCGCGTCGTCGCGCAGCTCGGCGGCCTCGCGCCGGTCGCGCTCGGCGTCGGATCGCGCGCGTTCCACCGCCGCTCTGGCCTGATCGAGCTGATCGAACTGCGCTCGCACCCCGCGGCCTTGAGCCGAGAGTTCGCGCTCCGCGCGATCGACGACCGCGGCGTCGAGTCCGAGCCCGCGCGCGATGCGCAGCGCATTGGACGCTCCGGGGACGCCGAGCAGCAAGCGGTACGTCGGTCGCAGCGTCGCCGGGTCGAACTGCATCGAGCCGTTCATCGCCCGCGCACGCGTTCCGGCGAACTCCTTCAGCCGGCCGAGATGCGTCGTCACGACGGCCACCAGCGACCGCTCGAGCAGCCGGTCGAGCAACGCGATCGCCAACGCTTCGCCTTCCAGCGGGTCCGTCCCGGAGCCGAGCTCATCGAGCAGCACGAGCGCCATGGGTCGCGCTCGTTCGAGGACGCGCGCGATCCGCTTCACGTGCGCGGAGAACGTCGAGAGGCTTTGCGTGAGGTCCTGCTCGTCGCCGATGTCGACGAACAGCCCGGAGTAGAACGGGACTCGGGCGCCGCGCGCGGCCGGCACGAAGCAGCCGATGCGCGGCAACACCGCGACGAGACCGACGGCCTTCAGCGTGATCGTCTTCCCGCCCGTGTTCGGCCCAGTCAGCACGAGCAGGTCGTACGACGTGCCGAGTCGCAGATCGAACGGGGTCACCGCGTTCCGCGCGGCCGCCCGCTTCGCGATGACGTCGCCGGTCGCGTGTTCGAACGCGAGCGCGGTGAGGATGGGATGCCGCACTTCGGCGACTTCGAGCGCCTCGGAGCCGAGCTCCGGTTCGGTCCAGCCGAGGTCGAGCGCCAGCAGCGCACGCGCTCGCGCCAAGTCGAATCGGACGACCGACGCCGCGGCCTGGCGCAGCCGCGGCTCGGCGTCGAGCGCGATCTGCGTCAACCGCCACAGGATCGCGGTGACTTCGCGTTGTTCGTCGATGACGATGTCGCGCAGTTGGTTCTGCTCTTCGACCACCACTTCCGGCTCGACGTATGCCGTCGCGCCCGTGCTCGATCGATCGTGATAGAGCCCCTTGATCTGGCCTCGGGCTTCCGCGCGCACGGCCAGCACGAATCGACCGTCACGGATCGCCGGGTGCGCGCTGCGCAACAGCACGCGGACGTCCGGCCGTTGCGCGAACCGATCGAGGCGCTGCCGGACGACGTCCTTGATCTCCGAAATGCGGCGCCGGAGGTCGGACAGCCGTGGCGTCGCGGTGTCCGCGAGCTGCCCCGAGTCGTCGACGCTGCGTTCGTACTCCTCGAGCAGATCGACCTGGTCCGGGACCGCGACGCGGATCGCGCGCAGATGCGGGAGGTCCCGCAGATCGAGCAACGACCGCCGCAACCGCGACGCTCCGCGGAGGTAGCTCAGCAGGA
>JAEUIB010000656.1 GCA_016795255.1 Planctomycetota bacterium | reverse complement strand
ATCGCGCGCCGCAGATTCCCACTGCGGCCGCGCGAGTGCGGCGCCCCTAGCAGCCCGTTGAAGAAGTCTGCCGCGCAATCGGGCGAGCGAGAACGAGCAGGGCGAGGCGCGCCGACGAGGCGTATCGACGGAGTGATACGGTGCGGAGGCGCAACGAAGCCATGCTCGTTCGTAGCCGGCCGAGTGCCGGCAGACTTCTTCGACGGGCTGCCGAGCGAGTCGCATGTCGGACCCGCGCGACGGAGCCCTGAACAGCCCGCGAGCGAAAATTGCGGATGCGTTCGTCGGCTTTCCTGGCGCGAAACGAATGAGCCGCTTGCGTTGCGCGAGGGAAACGCGGAACCGTCGTGGGACCGCGAGTTCGTTCCCGATTCCGCGATTTGCCTCGGCGACCATCGGTCGCGTTCCCGGCGACGGACACCCGAGCCGGCCGGGGTTCGCGGCGATCCGGCGGTCGGCTCGGTGCGTACCCGGGGTTACACTCCCGCGCGGGTCCATCGGAGCAAGCCATGCCGTCGTTCGCTCGACGCCGCGTTTCGCGGCTGCACTGTGGTGTCGTGGCGTTCGTCGTCGTGGCGTGGATCGGAGTCGGGTTCGCGACGGCGATGCTCGCGCCGGCTCGCGCCGAGCGACAGGTCGACTTCTTCAAGGAAGTCCGTCCGATCCTCGCGCAACACTGCTTCACGTGTCACGGCCCCGATGCCGAGCGTCGCAAGGGCGATCTGCGTCTCGACGTGAAGGACGACGCGTTCGCGCACGTTCCCGAAGGTGGCGCACCGTTCGTCCCGGGGGATCCCGCGGCATCGCTGGTCGTCCAGCGCCTCAAAGCGACCGATCCCGAAGAACGGATGCCGAAGGGCGCCGACCCGCTGACCGATCGACAGATCGAGACGATCGAACGCTGGATCGAACAAGGAGCGGAGTGGCGCGAGCATTGGGCGTTCGCGCCGCCGGTGAAGCACGACGCGCCGACGGTCGCCGACGCGACGTGGGCCCGCGATCCGATCGATCGATTCGTGTTGGCTCGACTCGAACACGACGGACTGAAGCCCGAGCCCGAAGCGTCGCGCGAGCAGTGGCTGCGTCGCGCGACGTTCGACCTCACGGGCTTGCCGCCGACGCCGGAGGAAGTCGACGCCTTCGTCAAGGACACCGGCGCCGACCCGTACGGGAGCGCGGTCGATCGGCTGCTCGCGTCACCTCGGTACGGCGAACGCCAGGCGCAGGAGTGGCTCGACCTCGCGCGCTACGCCGACACGAGCGGCTACCAGCGTGACGAAGGCCGTGAGAACTGGAAGTGGCGCGAGTGGGTCATCCACGCGTTCAACGCGAACATGCCGTACGACCGCTTCGGCATCGAGCAACTCGCCGGCGACCTGCTCGAGAACCCGACGCTGGAACAGCGCATCGCGACCGGCTTCAACCGCAACCATCCGACGAACTCGGAGGCGGGCGAAGAAGAGGACGAGTACCGCTCGGCCTACGTGATGGACCGCATCCACACGACGTCGACCACCTTCATGGGGTTGACGCTCGCGTGTGCGCAATGCCACGACCACAAGTACGACCCGCTGTCGCAGAAGGACTTCTATTCCTTCTACGCGTTCTTCGACCACGTCGCCGAGCGCGACTCGGACGGCTTCGGCGCGAAGAACCCGCGGCCGTCGCTGCCGATCCCCAATCCCGATCAAGCGCCGCGCATCGCCGATCTGACCGCTCGGATCGACGCGTTGAAGCAGCGGCTCGACGCCGACGATCCGCTGGCGGACGCCGGGCAGGCCGTGTGGGAGAAGCGCCAGCGCGAGTCGCTCGCCGACCCGTTCCGCTGGGAGACGCTCGAACCCGCGGGGCTGCTGTCGCGCAACGGCTCGAAGCTCGAGCGACAACCGGACGGATCGATCCTGTCGACCGGGCCCAATCCCGTGCGCGACACGTACGACTTGGTCTTCCAACCGGGCAAGCGGACGATCCACGCGCTGCGCCTCGAAGTGATGCCGGATCCGTCGGCGCCGGGCGGCAAGTCCGGTCGTGCCGACGACGGGCGATTCATCCTGTCCCGGCTCGAACTGCGCAACTCGACGCTGTCCGAGAGCAAGGAGCCGCCGTTCGTCCACGTCGCGGTCGCGCAGGCCGACATCCGGCAGGAGCGGGATCCCGAGGCCGACTTCCTCGAGGCGACGCCGGGCGACATCGAGAGCGCGATCGCCGTCGACGACGCGTCCGGCGGGGACGGCGATGGTCCGCGATCGTTCGGCGCCGGCTGGTGCATCGTCGGCGACGCGATGAACGAGACGCACGCGGCGGTGCTGATCCCGCTCGAGGCGCTCGAGCTGAACGAGGCCGCCGTGTTGCGGCTGTCGCTGCATCACACGTCGCAGTCGAAGTACAAGGCGCTGATCGGTCGCTTCCGCGTCAGCGCAACGGAGGACCCGCGCATTCGCGAACGGCTGATGCCGGTGACCGCGAAGACGTGGAGCACGCTCGGACCGTTCGCGGCCGAGCACGCACCGGCGGCGTTCGAGACCGCGTTCGCGCCCGAAGCGGCGATCAAGGGCGGCGTCGATCTGCGCAAGACGTTCGATCCGCCGGCGCCCGCCGAGGCGGACGCGAAGAAGCCGATGGGCAAGGGGCCGGGCGACGGCGCGGAGAATGGCCCGATCGCGGGCGGAGGCAACGGACCGGCGAAGCCGACCGCTGAGGCTGCGGCGACTCCGGCTGCGTCGAACTCACCGAACGAAGTCGGCGATGCGGCGAAGCCGAACGCCGCGCCGTCCGGTCCCGGTGCACCGCCTGCTTCGGACGCGTCGCCCGCCGTGGCCGACGGCGCGAAGCCCGAACCCGGCGCGACGCAGGACACTCCGCCGGGCAAGCCCGCGGGCAAGCCCGCACGGACCGCCGTCGCCGAGCACGCCGTCGCGAAGGACGGTGGGAAGGATGCGGCCAAGGGCCCGCCCGCGGACGCGGCGAAGCCGGCCGACGCAGCGAAGCCGAACGAAGGCGCGCCGAACGACGGCTCGAGGTCCCGCAAGAAGGACGAGAAGCTCGCGTGGCAGGAACAGAAGACGTGGCGCGATGGCCGTTCGCAGTCCCTGCGCGGAGCGAGTGGCGACGTCGCGTACTACTTCACGCGCAAGCTCGTCGCGGACCGCGCACGCACCGTCGTGTTGCGGCTCGACGGACCCGCGGGTGTGAAGGTCTGGCTGAACGGCGAAACGGTGTTCACCGAAGCACCGCCGAACCCGGCGCCGGAATCGAAGGCCGACGCGAAGCCGAAGGACGACGACGACGAGTTCCCGTTCGGCAACGACTTCTTCCGCCGGGAGCGGCCGAAGCGGACCGTGCGCATCGGCATCCGCGCCGGTGAGAACGAACTCGTCGTCAAGGCCGTGTACGCGTTGCCGAAGCCGAAGAAGCGCGACGGCGGCGGCATGGGCGGCCCGGGTGGCATGGGCGAGATGGGGGAGATGGGCGGCGGAGGCTTCGGCCGATTCGGCGGCGGGGGTGCGTCGTTCACGTCCGCCGTCGTCGCGGAAGGCGACGACGTGCTCGACTTCGAAGTCGCGACGTTGCTCGCGCAGCCGGTGCTTGCGGAGCCCGTGTCCGCCGAGTCGCCGCGCGAGACGAAGACCGCCGCGATCGTCGCCGACACCAGCGCGAAGCCGAAGGTGACGCGCGAGCAGCGCGGCGCACGCACCGTTCGCGCGTGGTATCGCCGGCACATCGATCCGATCGGACGCGTGCTCGCCGCGGAGCTCGACGCCCTCGAGGC
>JAEUIB010000138.1 GCA_016795255.1 Planctomycetota bacterium | reverse complement strand
TACTCGAACTGCCCGATGCTCTGCAGCGAGATGCTGAACTCGATGGTCGCGACGCTGCGCGACGTCGACCTCGAGCCCGGCAAGGACTACGCGATCGTCACCGTCAGCATCGACGAGACCGAGCTGTGGATGAAGGCTCGGACGACGAAGCGCAAGTACCTCGATCTGCTCGATCGCGCCGGCGGCTCCGACGGCTGGCATTTCCTCGTCGGCCGCTCGCCGAGCATCGACCCGTTGGCGGCGACCGTCGGCTTCGGGTTCAAGAAGGTCGAAGGCGGCGTCGACTACGCGCACAGCGCCGCGCTGATCTTCTGCACGCCGCAGGGCGTCGTTTCGCACTACATGGCGGGCCTCGCTTACGACGCCCGCGACGTTCGGATGAGCTTCCTCGACGCCGGCAGCGGCACGATCGGGAGCCTCGTCGATCAGGTCTTCCTGTCCTGTTACTACTACGACCACACCAAGGGCACCTACTCGGTGCAGGCGACGACCGTGATGCAGTACGGCGCCGGCCTGACGTTGCTCGCGATCGGTGCCCTGTACCTGTGGTTGCGTCGTTACACCGCGATCCCCAACCATCCGTCCACGTCGGCGGAGGCCACTTGAACATGCTGAACTCGTTGCTCGCCCTCGCCCAGCAACCGCGCATCGCGCCGACGGAAGGGGACTTCTGGTTCCCACCGCAGGCGTCGTCGTTCGCGTCGAAGATCGACTCGGACTACTACTTCATCTACTGGGTCAGCGCGTTCTTCGTGCTGGTGATCGCGGGCGTGCTGGTCCTCTTCACGCTGAAGTACCACTCGAAGAAGAACCCGAAGGCCGAGCGCACCTCGACGCACAACACGCCGCTCGAACTGGCGTGGTCGATCCTGCCCGGCATCGTGCTCCTCTACATGTTCGTGCTCGGCTTCGAGGGCTACACGGACCTGCGCACGCCGCCGTCCAACGCCGTCAACGTCGACGTCACGGCGCAGAAGTGGGCGTGGACGTTCACGTATCCGAACGGCGTCGTCCACGACGAGCTGCACGTCGAGAAGGACCAGCCGATCCAACTGACGCTGTCGTCCGTCGACGTCCTGCACTCGTTCTGGGTCGCGGCGTTCCGCACGAAGATGGACGCGGTCCCCGGTCGGTACACGAAGCTGTGGTTCACGCCGACGATGACCGGCGAGTTCTGGGCGCAGTGCACCGAGTACTGCGGCACGAACCACTCGAACATGCGCGCGAAGGTCGTCGTCCACGAGCCCGGCGGACTCGCCAAGTGGCTCGCGGTCGAGGGCGATCCGCACGGCGGCGGCCGCACGCCGGCCCAGGCCGGCGAGAAGATCTACAAGATCCAGGGCTGCGCGGCGTGCCACACGCTGGACGGCTCGAAGCTGACGGGCCCGTCGTTCAAGGGCCTGTTCGGCCGCCAAGAACAGATGCTCGACGGCAGCACGATCACCGCCGACGAGAACTACATCCGTGAGTCGATCCTGAACCCGCAAGCGAAGATCGTGTCCGGCTACGGGCCGGTTTCGGCGATGCCGACATTCCAAGGTCGCGTGAAGGACAACGACATCGCGGCCCTGATCGCGTTCCTGCGGACCGTGAAGTGAGCGGAGCACCCACCATGAGCTCGACGACTGCCACGCACGCCCCGCCGCAAGCGGGAGTGAACTACCTGAACGCCCGACGCGGCCTGCTGTCGTGGGTGTTCACGCTCGACCACAAGCGCATCGGCATCATGTACCTGGTCGGCGTCATGGGCGCCTTCCTGCTCGGCGGCGTGTTCGCGCTGAAGTTGCGCACCGAGCTGCTGACCGTCGGCAAGACGATCATGGACGCGGACACCTACAACCAGGCGTTCACGCTCCACGGCGCGGTGATGGTGTTCCTGTTCATCATCCCCGGCATCCCTGCCGCGCTCGGCAACTTCTGTCTGCCGTTGATGCTCGGCGCGAAGGACGTCGCGTTCCCACGACTCAACCTGATGTCGTTCCACCTGTGGATGTTCGGCGCGATCTTCTTCGTGATCGTGCTGCTGACCGGCGGTCTCGACACCGGCTGGACGTTCTACACGCCGTATTCGACGACCACGACCACGTCGGTCATCTGGGCCGTCATGGGTGCGTTCATCCTCGGCTTCAGCTCGATCTTCACCGGGCTGAACTTCATCGTGACCATCCACAAGATGCGTCCGCCGGGAATGACGTTCTTCAAGATGCCGCTGTTCCTGTGGGGCCTGTACGCGACCGCGCTGATCCAGATCCTCGCGACGCCGGTGCTCGGCATCACGCTGCTGCTGCTCGCGATCGAGCGCGCGTTCAAGCTCGGCATCTTCGACGCGACGCTCGGCGGCGACCCGGTGCTGTTCCAGCACTTCTTCTGGTTCTACTCGCACCCGGCCGTCTACATCATGATCCTGCCGGCGTTCGCCGTGATCTCCGAGCTGATCGCGGTGCACAGCCGCAAGGAGATCTTCGGCTACAAGTTCATCGGCCTGTCATCGGTCGCGATCGCGGTCATCGGATTCGTCGTGTGGGGTCACCACATGTTCGTGTCCGGTCAGTCGCAGATGGCGTCGATCGTGTTCAGCTTCCTGACGTTCTTCGTCGCGATCCCGTCGGCCATCAAGGTCTTCAACTGGCTGGCGACGCTCTACAAGGGCTCGATCCGGATCAACACGCCGATGCTCTACGCACTCGGCTTCATCTGGTTGTTCACGATCGGCGGCGTCACCGGGCTGTTCCTGTCGACGATGAGCACCGACGTGCACCTGCACGACACGTACTTCGTCGTCGCGCACTTCCACTACGTCATGGTCGCGGGAACGCTGTGGGGCTTCCTCGGCGGCCTGCATCACTGGTGGCCGAAGATCACCGGCAAGATGTATCACGACGGCGTCGGCATGTTCGCCAGCATCACGGCGTTCATCGGCTTCAACCTGACGTTCTTCCCGCAGTTCATCATGGGCACGCGCGGCATGCCGCGGCGCTACTACGACTACCTGGAGGAGTTCCAGTTCCTCCACGTGCTGTCGACGGTCGGCGCGTACGTGCTCGCGGTCGGGCTGTTCATGGTGCTGTTCCTGCTCATCCACTCGCTGATGAAGGGCAAGAAGGCGCCGGACAACCCGTGGGGCGCGGCGAGCCTCGAGTGGCAGACCGCGACGCCGCCGATCACCGAGAACTTCCACGAGACGCCGAAGGCCGGCAATCCCTACGCGGTCTACGACTTCGAGTACGACCCGCAGACCGGCGACTACAAGCGCGTCGCGTTCAGCGATGCGACGCACTGATCCCAGTTCCTTGTCGAGCGAACCTTCCCTCGTTCGAGAGACGGACGCATGAGCAGCACGACCGAGACCGCCCACGCACCCTCAGGCCACGCGCACGACGCGCATCATTGGCACGAGGATCCCGAAGCGCATCTCGCGCACCATTTCGACACGCCGCAGCAGCAGTTCGACTCGGGCAAGCTCGGGATCTGGCTGTTCCTGGTGACGGAGATCCTGTTCTTCTCGGGTCTCTTCTGCGCGTACACGATCTACCGGTCCTACCACCCGGAAGTGTTCGTCTACGCCAGCAAGTTCCTCGACACGAACATGGGCTTCATCAACACGCTCGTGCTGATCTTCAGCTCGCTGACGGCGGCGTGGGCGGTGCGCAACGCGCAGCTGAACCAGAAGAAGGCGCTCGTCATCAACATCGTGTTGACGGTCGCCTGCGCCTGCGCGTTCATGTGCATCAAGTACGTCGAGTACTCGCACAAGGCGCACTGGGGCCTGCTGCCGGGCGATGCGTACACGTTCAACGCTCCCGGCGTGGAGTCCCCGGTCACGCAGGACCATCCCGACCCGACGGTCGGCATGTCGCGGCCGGACAACATCCACATCTTCTTCGGCATCTACTTCTTCATGACGGGCCTGCACGGCTTCCACGTGCTCGCCGGCATCATCGTGTGGTTGTGGTTGCTGAAGCGGGCGATGAAGGGCGAGTTCAACGCGAAGTACTTCGGACCGATCGATTACGCCGCGTTGTACTGGCACATCGTCGACCTGATCTGGATCTACCTATTCCCGCTGCTGTACCTGATCCACTGATCCCGTAGCCGCAAACCCTCCGATCCGCAGACGCTCGCGAACGCCCTCGAGGAGACGACCATGTCGAACACCGCTCACGCCGACGCCCATGGGGGCCACGGAACTCACGGACTGGCGCACGTCGCCAGCGTGCCGTCGCTGCTCGGCACGTTCGGACTGCTGGTGTTGCTGACGTTCGTGACGGTGTGGGTCGCGAAGCACCCGCTCGGCGCGATCGACATCTGGGTCGCGATGGGCATCGCGACGGTGAAGGCCACGGCCGTCGGCCTGTACTTCATGCACCTGCGTCACGACTCCGGGTTCAACCGGCTCGTGTTCCTCGGCTCGTTCCTGTTCGTGTTCATCTTCATCGGCTTCGCGATGATGGACCGCGGCCAGTACGACCCGACGATCCAGTGGCAAGAGGCGCTGCCGAAGTTCCAGCCGGCGAAGTGATCGCGGCGGCGGTCTCGGCGATCCGAGGATCCGAGGCTCGCATGGTCGTGTTCTTCCTCCAACCCCCGAGTGGCCGCGATCCCGACGACGGCTCGCCGCGTCGTGGCCCGACCGGAACACCGCCCGACGCGTCGACGCTCGGCGTGAAGCTGTTCCTCGCGTCGCTGTCGATGCTCTTCATCGCGAGCATGATCGGCTACGTGTGGGTCCGCGTCCCGGCGCGCGAATGGACCGGCTACCACCACGACGGCATGCACGTCGGGGTCATCGTCTCGACGCTGCTTCTGATCGCCTGCAGCGTGACGCATCACCGGGCGCTGACGGCGATCCGCGGCGGCGACGCGCGCGGGCTCCTGCGCTGGACGATCGTCACGTACGCGTTGGCGTTGGGCTTCCTGGTGAACCAGGCGTGGACGTGGAAGCTGCTCGTCGATGCCAAGGGCTGGCTGTCGACCGAAGAGTGGAAGACCGATCCGAACGCGCTGTCGGCGTTCCTGTTCTACGTGCTGACGGGACTGCACGCGGCCCACGTCGTCGGCGGCTTCGTCCCGCTGTCGATCGTCGCGGTGAAGGCGGCGCGCGGGCGCTACGACCAGGCGGACCACAAAGGCGTCCACGAGTCGGCGCTCTACTGGCACTTCCTCGACGCGGTCTGGATCGTCATCGCGCTCGCGCTGTTGATCGGCTAGACCGAGCCGCGTGATCCGCGAACGACTCCTCGGCATCGACTACGGCAGGAAGCGCATCGGCATCGCGGCCGCCGACGCGCTGTGGATCGCCGCGCACCCGATCGACGCGGTCGACAACGACGCGGGCGCGCTGCCGGCGATCGCCGCGCTGTGCGAAGAGCGCGAGATCGACCGGATCGTCGTCGGCCTGCCGCTGCACATGAGCGGCGCCGACAGCGAAATGGCGCGCGAGGTCCGCGCGTTCGCGGCGAAGCTCGAAGCGCACGTGCGTCGGCCGATCGTGTTCATCGACGAGCGCCTGTCGAGCGTCACCGCCGAGGACCTGCTGAAAGGCCGCAGTCCGGCGCGACGGCGCAAGGAGAAGGGACGCGTCGACGCGGTCGCGGCCGCGCAGATCCTGAAGGACTACATGGCGGCGCACGAGGGCGACGCGACCTGAAAAAGGGGACAGACCCCTTTTCGCACGAGGGCCACGAAAAGGGGTCTGTCCCCTTTTTCAGGTCCTTTCGGATCAGCGCTGGCTCAGTTCGGCACGCCCGGCCGGAGCTTCGCGGCGAACGCGGTGTCCTTGGCGACGCGCGCGAGAAAGTCGTCGGCACTCGTGAAGGGTTGCCGCGCCCGCTCGTCGCTCCAGCGCGTCACGTCGTCCGCCGTGATCTCCGGGATGCTGCGCATGACGCCCTCGGTCGCCGTGTTCACGTCGAACGACAGTGGCGCCGCGCCGCCGAACGCGACCACGGCGATCTCCACGTCGGGCACGTGGAACGGCACGACCGCGCCGAGCCGCGACGCCAGCAGTCCCGGATCCGCGACGAGGCGATCGCGCCAATTGGCTCGGGCGCGCTTCAACTCCGCGGGCGCGAACGAGCCGAGGTCGAGCGTCAGCGCGGCGGTGTAGGTCGACCGCCACAGCCGCGCGGCGTCGGCGTCGACGAACGCACCGTGACAGCGGTCGAGCACGACGTCGGCCAGCGACCGCACGTCCGCGGCGTCGGCCGACCGCAACAGCGTGGTCCACCAGTCGACGAGCAACGGGGCGCTCGGATCGGGCGACCGCGTCGCGAACATCTCGGCGGCGGCTTCCAGCATCCGGCGCTCGCGTGCGTCGATCGTCGCGGCGTCGGGCAACGTCGGACCGCGCATCACGAACGCGAAGAACGACGACGCCGCGAACCCTTCCGACGCGACCATCTGATCGGCGTTCAGCAGGCTCGCACCGTCGCGCGCCGGATCGAGCTGCGCGCGCAGGTAGCCGTCGCACTGCGACGCCGGCGCGAACGCGAACTCGCCGTCGCGGACCATCCGGTAGCGCGCGCGCGGCTGCGCGTAGCTGGCGAAGTCGACCGCCGGTCGGAAGTACTCCGACTCCGATGGTCGATCGGAGCCGAAGACCATCCGCTCGTGGCGGTCGCGCGGCCCCGCTCCCGCGTCCTCGCCGAGGTGGACGGCGATCGCTTCGAGATGGATCGCGTAGCCCTCGTTGAACGCGGTCGAGCGGTCGGTGATCGCCGTGACGGTGTGCGGGATCGACGCGACCGGCTCGGCCGGGATCCCGCGCGCCCCGGCGACGATGCCGAGCGCCACGTGACCGGATTCGTGCAGGAACGTCCGACCGAAGGCCTCGGCCGACGGGTCGAGCTTGATGAACGGGACGTCGCACGTCGTCTCCGTGCCGTCGGTGGCGACCTCGATGTATCCGGCGTCGGCGTGATTGCCGCCGGGCACGAGGGCGATCGGATACGGCACGCGGATGTACGCAGGATCGCGTGCCGCCCGCACGTCGGCCGCCATCGCGTAGAGGGCGAGCGCGCGGCGGGCACACGGGTGCTCGAGCCAGCCGTGGATGGTCTCGATCCGCGCCGCGTCGACGACCCGCGTGAAGCGTGGGGGGGCGTGGTCGGTCGCGGCCGCGAGCGGCTCGAGCAGCACGACCTCGACGGATCCCGGAGTCGATGCGAAGCCGACGACGAGGAGGGCGACCTGGGTCGCGAGCTGCAGCATGGGACGCCTCCGTTCGGCTTCAGCGGTCGCTCTTCGACGGCTGAAGTCCGTGACGGGGCGTGAACGGCCGGCGCGGCGCGAGGGTTCCTGGCTGCGCGAAAGGACCGGTTCCCGCCGGCGATCGGCGGGGCGGATTCACCGCTCGTCGACCGGGGTGGCGTCACCGCCCGACGTACTGGCCGCCGTTCTGCTCGGCCAAG
>JAEUIB010000135.1 GCA_016795255.1 Planctomycetota bacterium | reverse complement strand
TAACGCTGCACTTTGCCGTCGCCGTCGATGACGATCGCCCGCGCGTGCAGCGCGCCAGCGTCGAGCGCCGCGTTCGCGCCGGGGACGAGGAACGACGCGCCTTTCGCGTGCGCGGTCATCCCGTAGAAGTGTCCGGTGCGGAAGTCGATCAACTCGCCTTCGCCCGTCGTCGCGACGTACGCGATGTCGTCCGCGCGCAAGTTCGCGTCGGCCAACACCGCGTTCCACGCCTCGCGCGCGACCTCGGCGACGTTGCGATGCCGCAAGCGCTCGATGCGCGCGGCGACGACGCGCGGGCCGGCGTCCGCGTGCTCGACGACGACGATCTTGACCGCGCTCGAACCGACGTCGATCCCTGCCGTGCGCATCATGCGACCGCCTCCATCACGCGCGCCGGGGTCCGACGCGCGAACAGCGCCGCTCCGAGCGCTCCGGTGTAGATCGAGTTCGGCGACACGTTCATCGTGCGTTCGCCGTAGTTCTGCGTCACGAGGTCCCGCAGCACTTTCACCGCCGTCTCGTTCTTCGCGACGCCGCCGGTGAACGTGAACTCGTCGTGGACGCCGCCGGAGCGCGCGAGCAGCGACATCGCGCGCAGGATGACAGCGCGATGCAGTCCGGCCAGGATGTCCTCGCGCTTCTGGCCGAGCGTCAGACGATCGCGGATCTCCGCGCCGGCGAAGACGGTACACGTCGAGTTGATCCGCACCGGCCGACACGACTTCTGCGCCAGCGGGCCGAGCTCGTGCAGCCCGAGGTTCATCTCGTCGGCGATGTAGCCGAGGTAGCGCCCACAGCCCGCCGCGCAGCGGTCGTTCATCTGGAAGCTCGTCACGAGCCCGTTCGCGTCGACCTGGATCGCCTTCGTGTCCTGTCCGCCGATGTCGAGCACCGTCCGCGTGCCCGGGAACATCGCGTGCGCGCCGAGCCCGTGGCACAGGATCTCGGAGCGGATCTGCTCGCGCGAGAACGGCAGCGTCGCGCGGCCGTATCCGGTGCCGACCGTCTGCACCGTCTCGAGCTCGGCCGACATCGCGGCCAGCAGCGGCCGCACGATCGAGTTCGCCGCTGCCTTCGCGTCGAGGTCGAGCTCGGCCAGCGCGCGACCGATCGCGAATTCCGCCGAGGCCTGCGGGCTGAAGTGCGATTCCTGGTTCTCGGCCTTCAGGATCGCTTTGTCGAACACGGCCATCAGGCGCTCGAACGAGCCCGCTCCGCGCTTCGCGAACGCTTCACCGAGCGTGTGGAACTGACTCGTCGCGACGTCGCGGAAGAAGTCGGACCGTCGCGGCGCCCCCTTCGCGAACAGCGGGTCCGCGAGTTCGCGCATCCGCAGGACGATCGCCTCGACGTGCGGTCCCAGCGCCGGTCCCGCGAACAATGCTTCGACGACGGGCACTTCGCGCCGCATCGCGTCGGCGAGCGCGTCGAGTCGCTCGCGATGCCACGCCAGACGGAACGCGCGCGCGAGCGCATCGAGGAACGCCTCGCGATGCGCCGCGTCGAGGACGCCGTCGGGCAGCGCGCGCTCGCACGACGTGAATCGGACGTCAGCGAACGCTTCCTCTCGCGCGACCGCGCACGCGACCTCGTAATTGCTGCGGCTGTTCGTGATCCCGCGGCCGAGGATGCGGCCCTGATCGTCCAACACGACGGCCTTCGTCGTCGTGGACCCGAGATCGATTCCGACGAAGCACTTCATGCGTGCCCCCCGACGGCCTGCTTCTGGCCCAGCATCTGCAGATAGGACTCGACACGGTTCTTGATGTTCGCGGCCGAGAAGTACCGCGGATCGACCAGGTCGCTCTCGATGAACGCGCCGGGTTTGCCGGTGCGCTTCTCGACTTCGCGGAGGATCAACAACTGTCCGGCCGAGAACGAGTCGCACGACTTGATCGAGTGCACGACGAACCCGTCGGCGTCGTAATCGCGCACGTAGTCGGCGATCAGATCGACGCGCGACGACAGGTTCAGGTTCGTGTAGCAGTTCAGGCAGTACTCGGCGAGGCTCTCGAGAGGGCGGTCCGGGTCGTGGCGGAAGCCGCGGTCGTAGAGTCCGCCGACTTTCGTGTACGTCGACGCGACGGCGACCGCCCCCTCGCTGTGGAACATGTGCCAGAACTCGCGGAAATGCGTCCAGTTCGGCGGACCTTCGACGACGAGGCGGAACCGCTGCTCGCCCATCGGTCCGTCCGGCGTGATCGGGCCTTCGCCGCGCGCGATGCGTTCCTCGATCTCGGCCCATGAATCGCGGTAGTAGTCGACGGCGGCCTGCGTACCGCGGTACGCGGTGAAGATCGGCCCGACGTAGTAGACCGCGCCGAAGTAGCCATCGATCGGCGACGGTCTGTGCTTGCCGGCCTCGAGCACGCGGACGAGGTCGTCCTCGGCGAGTGCCGACAGGCGCAGGTGTTCGCGCAACTTGTCGATGTCGAACTTCTTGCCCGAGACCTTCTCGAGCGCGGGAACGACGGTCTCGCGCAGTTGCTTGACGACGTACGCGCGCATCTCGTTCGTGATGCCGCCTTGCGCCTGATACGGCACGTGCAGCATCACGGTCGGCGCCTTCGTTTCGCCGCGCAGCAGCTCGAACCACTTCAGGAACGTGAAGCAGCCGGTGTACGACAGCAGCAGCAGGTTCGGCTTCGGCAGCGGATCGCCGGTCGGCCCGACGTTGCCCTGATGCCACGCGCCGATGCTCGCCTTCACGTACGCGCAGACGTCTTCCGAGTGACCGAGCTTCTCGGCGTGCAGCACTTGTTCACCCGACGTCTTGCGCATGCCGGACTGCAGCGCGTTGATCTCGGGCAGCACCGGCAGCGGGTCGAACGTCAGCAGCAACTCCGTCAGGTTGCCCGGGACGAACGTCCACGGCGCGCCCTGGCCTGCTGCGGCGAGCGCTCCGAGCCGGCCGTAGTAGTCGGCGATCAGCGCCTTCTGCTGCTCCTGGCTGCGATCCTTGCGGACCGACGTCGCGATCGGACTCATGCGACTCTCCTTCACGACAGGCGGATCGAGTCGGCGAAGGTGCCGGCTTGTTCGCGGATGACTTGGAACTGGCCGGTGTTCTCGGAATAGAGGAATGACGTCGCCGGGATCGACGCTGCCTTCGCGCACGCCATCGCCATCGGCTGGTCGAGCAGCGCCGGATCGCAGAAGCTCGGCGCCGCGAAGATCACGCCTTCGGCCTTCGACTCGCGCACGCCGTCGACGAGTTCCTCACCGCGTTCCTTGCGCAGTTCGTACAGCGACGGGCACGGCATCGCGCGTTCGAGGAACGCCAGCACGAGGTTCCAAAGCGGATCGCCGTCGGTCGCGATGTCGCCGTCGATCCAGCGCGCCGACAGCACCCAGTCGTCGTCGACGATGAAGCAGCCCGAGCGCTCGAGCGTCTTGATCAGCTCGAGCGGCGGCTGCTCGCAGAAGCAGCCGCGCAGCGCGACGCGCGCCATGTCCTTCGGCCGCCGCGGCGACGCGTCGAGCGTCGCGCGGTAGGCCCGCAGCATCGCCGTATGGTCGTCGACGTCGAGCACGTTGCCGGCGCGCACCAGCGCATACAGCTCGGAGGACGGCACCTGCCACGGCTGTTCGGCGCGCAGTCGATACAGCGCGCGCACCTCGCGGCGGTTCACGTTGAACTTCGCGATCGAGTCGCGCAGGTCGTCGTCGGTGACGCACCGGCCCGTCAGCGCGCCGAGGTCGGACAGCAGCGAGCGCATCTCGTGCTCGAAGAACCGGCCGCCGATTTCGGGCTCGAAGTTCTGCGGCATGTCGAAGTAGCGCACGAACGACTTCGGGAACAAGATCTGCCACATGCCCGACAAGTTGCGGACGACGTCGCAGATGCTCGGGAACAACATTCCGTCGACGACGTCGAGCGCGCCGGACAGCCCGAGCTCGATCGTGCTGCGCGGCAGGCGGCAGATGTAGCTCTGGAAGTACGCGTCGCCGCGCACGACCTCCATGTCGCCGCCACCGAGGATCCCGACCGGGAGCGCGCCGGCGGCGTGGATCAGCTCGCGCGGCACGTACGGCGGCAGGAATCCGATCGCCTTGCTTCCGGGACGATCCTGTTTCCAGCGGGCCACCGACGCGAGCGTCGTGTCGCGCACGAGGCCCTCGGCGCGCTCGATCAACGCGTCACGCTCCGGGCAAATTGCCTGCGTCAGCGGTGCGTCCATACCGGACTCCTTTTGTCGAGGAACGCGGCGATGCCCTCGTTCGCGTCGTGGGTCGGAACCAGTTCGTCGAGGTACTGACGTTCGAGCACGTCGAGCGTCGTGACGAACGCGCGATGGAAGCGCTCGCGGGCGGCTCGCGCCGTGTGGCGCACCGCGACCGCCGACGACGCCTGCAGCGCGTCGGTGTGCCAACGCACCGCGGCCGCCGCGGGATCGTCGGCGATCTCGTCGACCAGTCCCTGCGCGAGCGCGTCGGATGCCGCGAGCTTCGCACCGGACAGCAGCAACGCGTCGCCGCGCGCTTGTCCCATGCGCCACGGCAACACGATCGCGCCGACCGGTGCGAACACGCCGAGCTTCACTTCGGGACAACCGAGCTGCGCGTCGGGCGCGGCGAACACGCGATGCGCGAACGCCGCGAGCTCGAGCCCGCCGCCGAGGCATTGGCCGCGAACGGCGGCCAGCACGACCTTCGACGACGCGATCAATTCGCGGAACAACGCGTGGAACCCATGCAGCATCGCGGCGACGTGTTCGCGTCGATGCTCGTCGACCGACGCGCCGAAACTGAAGTGCGAGCCTTCGCCTTGGAACATCAGCGTCGTGACGCGCGGCGACGCCGTCGCATCCGCGATCAACTCGCGCAAGCGGCCGACCATCGCCGCGTCGAGCACGTTGCCCTTCGGCCGCGCCAGCACGAGGCGCACCAGCGAGCCGTCGCATTCCGCCGCGGTGCGAACGACGTCGTGGGTCGTCGTCATGGCGTCGCTCCGTCGCCGATCGGCAGCTCGAGCTCGACGAACGGTCCGGCCGCGAACCCGCCGGAGCGGAAGAACGTCAGCGTCGTCACGTCGTCCTTGCGCACCATCGTGCGCAGCAGCAGGACGCCGTCGTCGGCGAAGCGCTCCTTCGCGCGCTGCATCAGGGCGCGACCGATGCCGCGATGCAGGTGCTCGGGATGCACGCCGACGGCCCAGATCCAGCCGCACTCGTCCGAGCCGAACTCGAACGCGCGCACTTGGCCGAGCAGGAAGCCGACGATGCGTTCCTTCGGGCCTTCGACCGCGACCAGACCGACACGACGCGACTTGCCGGCGAGGTGGCGCTCGATGGTCTGCTGCCACCACTTCGGACGCGCCTTGCCGGTGTGCGCGCCGTCGATCGCCGCGATCGAACGCGCGTCCGCGGCGCGCAACTCGCGGATCCGATGCGTCGCTTCGGTGAAGATCGTCACGAGGAGCCTCCGGCGCGCTGCAGCGGAAGCACCGCCTCGACGAGTTGGTCGTCCCAGCTCGCGTCCTCGGCCAACGTCTGCCGCAGGCGCACGACGTCGACGTCGCGGTCCTTGCCGACGCCTTCGTGGAACGCGCGGAAGCCGGCTTTGGCCTCGGTCATCATGTTCAGCGCGAGCCACGCGCGGTTGCTCTCGCGGTTCTTGTCCCAGTGCGCGAGCTTGTGCTTGCGCATCGACTGGATCGTCTTCGACAGGCAATTCGGCATCGTCATCAAGAACTTCGTGACCAGCCGATCCACCGCCTGGTCGAGCGTCGCGAGATCGACGCGCCCGGCCTTCACCTTCTGCTTCGCACTTTCGGCCGCGGCGCCGACCACGAAGTCGCCGCCGACCGGCCGTCCGAACGCGTCGACCGCGTTCGCGGGATGGACGAGCGGGTTCGCGATCAGCACGCCGTCGACGTGCAGGACCGGCACGATCTCGGCGACGAGCCCGTATTGCAGCGCCTTCATGGCGCTCCACGGTTCGCACAGCGAGCAACTGACGGTCGCGCGCTCGATGCCGGTGAACAGCGGCAGGAAGTCGGTGGCGCCGCCGTCGGGCGCCGAGCCGTGCTTCGGGCCCGCTTGCCCGAACGTCGCGAGATCGGACGCGACGGTGACGTCGCACGCCATGCCGATCTCCTGCCCGCCGGCGATGCGCATGCCGTTGACGCGGCAGATCACCGGCACGTCGCAATGCAGGATCGACGTGACCATGTCGTTGAACAGGCGCATGTACTGCGCGTACTCGCCGGGGCGGCCGGCGTAGTACGTCGCGTACTCCGCGGTGTTGCCGCCGGTGCAGAACGACCTCGCACCGGCGCCGGTGAAGACGACCGCGACCGCCGCCCGGTCGTTCGACGCGCGACGGAACGCGAGGATCACGTCCTTCACCATCTCCGTCGTGTACGAGTTCAACTGCTCGGGATTGTCGAGCGTGATCCACACGGCGTGCAGGCCGTCGACGGCACGACCGCTCGGATCGCGGACCGGCTTGGTCTCGTAGCGCACCTTGTCGGAACAGAACGTCGCGGGAAGGTCGTGGTTCTTCGAGTTCATGGTTCGCTCCTCGGATCGGTTCACGCGTCGAAGTCGGGGACGAGGACGGGACGGCGTTCGATTTCGTGGCGCCGCATGCGCGCGAGGACGTCGTTGATCGAGCTCATCGGGAGCAGCTCGACGAACGGGTCGACGTGGATCGCGCCGTTGTCCACGAGGCGCAGCACGTCGTCGAACCACGCGGGCGGGCAGCCCCACGTGCCTTCGGCCTTCGCGGCGAACGCCATCAGGTTGGACAGTCGAATCGTGACGTCGCCGCCGTGGAAGCCGACGACGCCGAGGTACGCGCCCGGACCGAGCAGTGCGAACGCGAGCTCTTGCCCGGCCGCCGTGCCCGACGTCTCGAACACGCGCCACTCCTCCGGCGCGATCGAGTGTTCCTTCGCCAGCTCGCGGACGGCTTTCTTCACGTCCTTCGCGGACTTGCCCTTCACGTTCATCGCGTGGCGGACGCCGTACTCGCCGAGTCGGTCGAGGCGCTTCGAGTCGACGTCGAGCGCGAGCACCGTCCCGCCGCGCGCGGACGCCACCTGCGCCGCGAAGCCACCGACGCCGCCGGCCCCCACGACGATCGCGAAGCCGCCGACGCGGAGCTCGGACTTCTTGACGGCTGCGAACGCCGTCGAGACCGCGTCGGCGCACACGGCGAGTTTCGCGAGGCGCCGGCCGTTGTCGCTCGCCGTGTCGACACGGCACAGTCCCTCGGCCGGGACGACGAGGTGGCTGGCGAAGCCGCCGTGGTCGTCGTTGCCGGGAAAGATCTGCTTCTTGCAGAGGTCGCCGCGGCCACGCGCGCACAGCTCACAACGATTGCAGGGGATCACGGCCGGCACGATGACGGCGTCGCCGACGCGAGCTTTCGCGGTCGCGCCGGTCCGCACGACGCGGCCGGCGACTTCGTGCCCGAGCACGAGCGGCAGTGGATGGCGCGTCGGCACGCCGTCGAACAGGAAGCCGAGGTCGGTGTGACAGACGCCGCAGCCCACGACTTCGACCACCACTTCGTGATCAGCGGGGTCGCGGAGATCGCGCTCGACGCGCTCCAACGGCTGGCCGACCGCCCGCATCTCGAACGCCGTGATCCGCATGTCGAACCTCCGGACTCGCCCGCATTCGTGGTATCGCTGTACCACTTTGCCGCGATACGAAGTGCCGTCAAGCTCCGCGACATCGAACCGCAGGTCGTTGCCGGGTGGTGGCAGGGAGGTAACCTTCGGGCTTCAGCCGCGAGCGGGCGCGCGCAGGGCGTCGAGCCGCGCCTTCACGGCTGGCCATTCCTCACGGATCACGGAGTAGATCACCGAATCGCGGAGGAAGCCCGTGTGCAGCCGGCGATGGCGGCGCAGCACGCCTTCCTTCGTCGCGCCGATGCGTTCGATCGCGCGCTGCGAGCGCTCGTTGCGCGCGTCGGTCTTCAGTTGGACGCGCGCCGCGCCGAGCACGTCGAACGCGTGCGACATCAGCAGGTGCTTGCACTCGGTGTTGACGGGCGAGCGCCAGACGTCGCGCGCGTACCACGTCCAACCGATCTCGAGGCCGAAGTCGGCGCGCGCGATGTCCATGTACCGCGTCGAACCGACGACTCGATCGCCGGCGCGCAGCACGACCGCGAACGGCACGTCGACGCCGCGTTCCTGCTGGTCGAGTGCGGCGCGGACGAACGCCTGCGTGTCCTCGATCCGCGTCGGCTGCGGGATCGTCAGCCATTGCCAGATCTCGGGACTCGCGGCGGCCGCGAGCAGCCCGGGTGCGTGCGCGAGCGCGAGCGGCTCGAGCCGCACGACCGAGCCTTCGAGCACGACCGGACGCGGATCGAACGCGGTCATGGCGATGGGTGCGATCGGCGCGTCGCGGTCACGAATCCCACTTCTTCGCCGCGTCCTCGTCGCCGAGCGCACGGCACAGCCGCGCCAGGTCCTTCTTCACCGGACCGGTGTTGTCGAGCCGCTGCGCTTCGGTGGCGACGTCCATCATTCGCTCGAGCGCGAACCGCGCCGCCTTCAGGTCGCCGGCCTGCTCGTGCAGATTGCCGAGCGCGCGCAGGCTGCGCAGCACGCCCGGATGACGCAGCTCGCCGAACACATGCGCGCCGCGCTTGTGGTGCGCGATCGCTTCGTCGAGCAGCGCCTTCTTCGCGCCCGCGTCGGCCGCTCCGGCCGCGGCGCCGGCCGCGACGTCGCCGAGCGACTGCTCCGCCTGCGCGATGCCCCACAGGTCGCCGAGCGGATCCGCGAGCTTCAACGACGCCGCGAACGCCGTCTTCGCCTCGTCGAGCTTCTTCGCGCGCATCGCCTCGCGGCCGAGCCCGTACTGCTTCTGCCCCTCGCGGAACTGCAGCCGCTGCTCGGTGCTCCAACCCTTCCACGCATTCGCATACCGCGAGTACGCATCGGTCTTGAACGTCGCATCGGCCCGCTTCGCCGCATCCTGCGCCAACTCGAGCAACCGCGCCGGCGCCTTCGCCCCCGGCTCGGCCGGCGCGCCGGGGTTCTCCTGCGACGCCAGCCAACCCTCGAGGTACCCGTCGACGAGCCCGATCACCTCGTACGGCCGCCCACGCATCAACCGCTCGATCTCGGCGTCGCCCTTCGCGGCGAGCAACCGCTCGTAGACGGCGTCGATCGCCTCGGGCTCGGCCTTCGCCACCGGCGCCGCGGGCGCGACGGGATCCTGGATCGACGACACGAGCGACAGCGAGAGGACGAACAGGGTGGACAGCATGGTGGTCTCCGAGGCACGGGGAAGCCGGGGAGTGTAGAGGTCGGACCGGGCGAGGGGGTGGGGTTGGGCGGGGGGTGTTGAGGGGGAGGCGCGAAGTTCGAGTC
>JAEUIB010000564.1 GCA_016795255.1 Planctomycetota bacterium | reverse complement strand
CTCGCGCGCTCCGAACACGAACAACGGGAACGCCATGACCGCGGCGGCGGCGATCGCCGCGTCGATCGTCAGCAGCGCGGAGTGCCCGGCGACGGCTTCGAACAGTCGTCCGCCGATCGAATCCCGCGCGAGCAGATGCAGCAGCAACAGGCCGACCGCGACCGGCGGCAGCACGAGCGGCAGCGACACGATCGTCACGACGCAGGTCGCGAGCACCGTCGATCGTCGAGCCAGCCACCAACCGAGCGCGATCGCGGGCACCGCATCGATCAACGTCGCGGCGAGCGCGACGCGCAGGCTGACCCACGTCGCGTCGAGCAGTTCCGAACTCATCGCGTCAGCCCGCTCGGCCAGCGCAGGATGCGGACGTGGCGACGTGAGGCGGGCATCGAAGACTCCGGGGGCGGGCGCGGCGCAGTGTAAAGACCGCCTCGGTGGGGGAATCGCGAGGCAAAGAGCTTCCGGCGATCGCTTCCCCCGAACGCTCCCGCGCGGCAGCCATACCAGAATCGCCGACTTCGATTTAGAGTCACGCCGCCAGGAGAAGCCAGACATGGCCGAACGCCGCTTCGACGTCGACGCCGACATCCGCAGGGCGCGGACCCCGCCGCGCGAGCTGTACTTCGATCCGCAGTGGTTCGCGCAGCAACGCGAGACCGTGTTCGCGCGATCGTGGAACTTCGCGTCGGTCAGCGCCGGACTGGAGACGAGCGGCTGCGCGCGGCCGCTGACGCTGCTGCCCGGTTGCCTCGACGAGCCGCTGATCCTCGTGCGCGACACGCACGCGAAGCTCCACCTGTTGTCGAACGTCTGCACGCACCGCGGGCATCTCGTCGTCGAGCGCGAGTGCGCGCTCGCGGCGCTGCGCTGCAACTATCACGGCCGGCGCTTCCACCTCGACGGCAGCTTCGCGTTCATGCCGGGGTTCGAGAACGCCGAGCACTTCCCGACCGAGAGCGATTGGCTGACGAAGGTCCCGCTCGCCGAGTGGCGCGGGATGTTGTTCGCGTCGCTGGCGCCGAACGCGCCGGTCAACGAGGTCGTCGCCGAAGTGGAGCGCCGCCTCGCCGGCCTCGCGATCGTCGACTGGCGCTACGACCCGACGCTCGACAAGACGTTCGAGTTCGACGCGAACTGGGCGCTCTACGTCGAGAACTACCTCGAAGGCCTGCACATCCCGTTCATCCACCCCGCGCTCGCCGCGAAGCTCGACGGCAAGCTCTACGGCTACGAGAACCTGCCGTACGGCACGTTGCAGATCGGTTCGGCGGCGCCGGGCGAACTCGCGTTCGAGCTGCCCGAAGGCCATCCCAACTTCGGCCAGCGGATCGGGGCGTACTACTTCTGGCTGTTCCCCGCGACGATGCTGAACCTGTACCCGTGGGGACTGTCGCTGAACGTCATCGAACCGTTGGCGCCGACGCGCACCCGCGTTCGGTTCCTGTCGTTCGTCCAAGATCCCGCGAAGCGCGAGCAAGGAGCCGGCTCCGGCCTCGTGCAGGTCGAGATGGAGGACGAGGCGGCGATCCAGCAGGTCCAGAAGGGCATGCGCGCGCGTTCGTACCGAGGCGGCCGCTACGCCCCGACCGCCGAGATCGGCGTCCACCACTTCCACCGCATGCTGGCGAAGTGGATGGCGTAGGGGACGCAGCGGGGTCTGTCCCCGCGTCATCCTGTCCGGCGCGGGCACCTCGGGGTCGGCTATCCCTGCGTCCATGATCGAGTCTCCCTTGCTCGCCACCACCCGCACCCGGTTGCTGTCCCATCCGCTCTACGCGTCGTTGCGCACGCTCGACGACGTCCGCGTGTTCATGGCGCACCACGTGTTCGCGGTGTGGGACTTCATGTCGCTGTTGAAGGCGTTGCAGCACGGACTCACCGGACTGACGCTGCCGTGGCGACCGGTCGGTGATCCGACGGTCCGGCGCTTCGTCAACGAACTCGTGCTCGGCGAAGAGTCCGACGTCGATCCGCGCGGCGGATCCATCAGCCACTTCGAGCTCTATCTCGACGCGATGCGCGAAGCCGGCGCCGACGTCGGTCCGATCACGCGACTGATCGACGCATTGCGGGGAGGCGCGTCGCTCGACGACGCGTTCGCGAAGGCCGAAGCGCCGCCGAGCGCGGAGACGTTCGTGCGCCATACGTTCCGCATCATCGAGGACGGTCCGCTGCATCGCGTCGCCGCCGCGTTCACGCTCGGTCGCGAGGACGTGATCCCGGGCATGTTCGTCGCGCTCGTCGACGAACTCGATCGCCGACACCCGGGCCGGCTCGGTCTGTTTCGTGCCTATCTCGAACGCCACATCGCACTCGACACGGACGAGCACGGCCCGATCGCGCGTCGCATGCTGGCGCAGACGTGTGCCGACGATCCGACGAAGCTCGACGATGCGGAGCGCGTCGGCGTCGACGTCCTGCGCGCGCGCCTCGCGCTGTGGGACGGCACGCTCGCGGCCGTCCGCGAACGGCCCGTCTCGGCGCGCTGACGTCGGTGGAGCGTCAGTCCCCGAGCAACCGCAGCGGCGTGTCGACGATCGTGCCGTCGGGCCGGTAGCGACGCAGGATGCCCGGCTCGACGACCCCGATCACCGTGCCGTCGTCGAGGATCCGCTGCTCCCACAGGCGCGTCGAACCGCCGAAGTCGACGGTGCGCTCGACTCCGGTGGCGACGTGGAGGACGGACCACGTCGTGGTCGTCGAGTTGCGGTAGCGCCACAAGTACGCATCGGACGACCCCGATCCCGGACACCAAATGCCGCGCTCGCGCGACACCGGAAACCGCGCGACCTCCGAGCCGTCGGTGAACGACACGACGCGCTCCACGTCGCTCGACCGAACGAGCACGAACCGAGAGCGCGGCAACAGGGCGAGGCGATCCTCGAGTCGAAGTCCGTCGATCCGCGCGTGCGGACGCGGCGACACGACGAAGTCGTAGAACTCCGCGCACTGCGGGGACGTCCGGATGACGCACGTTCCCGTGCGGTCTCCGATGTCGAGCGAGCCCGCGGGGATCGTGCGACCGAAACCCACCCAAGCGTCCGACGATGCGTCCGCGTCCGGCGTGAACCCGCGGATCGAGCCGTGCTCGGGATCGAACGGTCCATCGCGACTCACGAGTCGAGCACTCTCGACGTCGAACGTGCCGACGCTCGGATCCAACTTCAGGCCGTTCCACACCAGCGTCGTGTACGGCAGGCGAACGAGCCCGCCCTTCAACCACTCGGGCTCGGCGGTCACGGGGGGTGAGAGGCCGTGAAGAAATCCCGCGCGGCGTCGGAACGGCTGCGAACGACGATCGCTTCGACGGATTGCCTCACCGACTCTTTCCATTGAGTCACCTCGGCAATCCTCCTCGCGCTCGCCGTTCTCGCTCGTTCCGCCGCTCCCGGGGGATTTCTTCACGGCCTCTGAGTAGCCCGGCAACGCTCGGGCCGCGCCACTTCCGACGTCGACGATCCATTGCTGGACGAACTGCGGGGCCTCGCCGCGGACCCGGACCACCAATCGCGATTGATCGGGCGACATCGACGCGATCTCGAACTCGCGGAGCGAGCCGAACTCGGGATGCAGTCGCGCGTCGATCGAATCGGCGAGCACGACGCCCGCGGGAGCGAGGACGGCGAGCAGCGCACCCATCGCCCACGCCGTCCGGCGCGCGGCCGTCACCACGCGATGGAATCCGCGCACGAACACGAAGGCGGCGATCGACACGAACAGGCACGAGGCGGCGATCGCGATCCACGCGGAGTCGCTCGCATCGATGGAGTACCCGAAGTTCGTCGGGCCGAGCCCGTTCACGGCGGCGACGACCCCGGCCGTCGAGCCGAGTCCGGCGATCAAGGCGACGATGCCGCGCGCGCCGCACGCCGATCCGAGCAGCACGCTCGCGGCCGCGGGGACGATCGCCAGCCAATGCAGCGGTGCGACACCGAACGATCGCCACAACGAGTACGGAACGCCGTACGAGCGCAACCACGACGTCAGGACCCACGTCGCCGCGATCAACGCCGATGCGGCGATCCCCGTGACGAGCGCGAGGAACGCGATGCGCGCCGTGAACACGAAGGCCGCACCCGCCGGAAGCGCTGCGTCGGCCGTCGGCGACGCACCAGGACGCCCGCGCGACAGGAGATCCGCAGCGACCGAGCAGACCACGAGCCCGACCGCGGCCGGCAACACGACTTCGCCGATGTACCGAGGATCCCCTTTCGTGAACGTCAGATCGCAGGCCGCGATGAACAGCGCCGCGAACACGATGCCAGCGATCAGCGTCGCACGCGCCGTGCGCCATTCGGCGTGGACCAATCTCACGAAGCGACGCATGACGAAACCTCCGGCTTCGGCGCTTCGATGCACGCGCGCACGACCTCGTCGAGCGCGCGACGACGCACCTCGAACGACGCGACCAACTCGTGATGCGCGAGCCACGCTTCCGCGCGCTCGTCGAAATCGCGATACCGCAACGCGACCACGTCGCCGGAGCGTTCGCACAGCACGCCGTGCGGCGGCTCGAATCTCGCCTCGTCGTGTCGCAACCGGACGACCACGCGGGCGAACCGCCGTTGCAGTTCGTCGGTCTCGCCGTGGAACGCCACGCGTCCGCCGTCGAGCACGACGACGTGATCGGCGAGCCGCTCGACGTCGGCCGTCGAGTGCGACACGAACACGATCGTGCGAGAGCGCGGCCCGTCGTGCGCCAGCAACGCGTCGAGCACTTCCGCGCGGACCGACGCGTCGAATCCGGCGAATGGCTCGTCGAGCAGGAGCAGCTCGGGGCGATGCGCGAGCGCGGCGATCAGCGCGACGCGGGCTTTCACGCCCCGCGACAGCGCGGCGATCCGCGCATTCGGATCGAGCTGTGCCCGCGCGCGTAGTCGCGCTTCCTCGGACCGGTCCCAACGGGGATGGAACGGCGCGATGAATCGGAAGTAGTCCTTCACGCGCATCCAGTCGGGCACGTCGAGCGCATCGGCGACGTAGCCGATCCGCGCGCGGATCCGCGGCCCGTCCCTGCGGGGGTCGAGCCCGAGCGTCGTGATCACGCCGCGCGGCGGCGCGAGGATGCCGGCGATCAACTTCAGCAGCGTCGACTTGCCGCCGCCGTTGCGGCCGACGATCGCGCACAGCGAACCTTGCGGGATGCGCAGCGAAACGCCGTCGAGCACGGGCTCGCGCGCGTACGCGAAGCGGAGGTCCTGGACTTCGATCGGTGCGGGGTTCATCGCGGAGCCTCCGTGCGAGCAAGTTGGCGCGCGACGCGCCGCTCGAGTTCGTCGGGCGAGAGTCCGGTCGCGAGCGCGTCGTCCAGAGCTCGATCGAGCCGATCGAGCGCCGCCGATCGCGCCGACGATCGGCACTTCGCGACCGCACCGTCGGCGACGAACACGCCGTCTCCCGGTCGCGTGGCGACGACGCCGCTCCACTCCAATTCGCGATACGCCTTCGCGACCGTGTTCGGGTTCACGCGCGCCTGAGCGGCCAAGCCGCGGACGGACGGCAACCGTTCGCCGGGACGCAGGCCGCCGCGCGCGACCGCGGCACGGATCTGCTCGAGGATCTGTTCGCACGGCGATCGGTCGCCGCCACTGTCGATGTCGATGATCACGGGAGGGGCTCCACGGGCGGGTGGAGCTGTCCTATCGGCCTGGTACGGCAGCACACTGAAGCCCCGAATTCGCGACGTGTCGCGCATCCGGCGCCATTCGCGCCGTCTGCGCCGTCTGCGCCGGTTGCGCCCTCCGCGCCGCCGCCGGCGACAACGGTGGGTGACAACGCCGGCGCCGATGCCACAATCCCGGCCTTCGTTCCGCCGGTGGTTCCGAGGCCCGCTCCGCATGTCCGCAGAGTTCGATGTCGTGGTGCTCGGCGGTGGCGCGGCCGGACTGTTCGCGGCCACCGAAGCCGCGCGCCGCGGCGCGAGCGTGCTGCTGCTCGAGCGCAACAAGAAGCCCGGCGTCAAAGTGCTCGCGTCCGGCGGCTCACGCTGCAACGTCACGTCGGTGCTGCCGGTCCACGTGATGGCGCGCCATTTCGGCAAGTCGGCCGGCCGTTTCCTCGGCCACGCGTTCAAGACGCTGCCGCCGACCGCGATCGTCAGCTTGCTGCACGAACTCGGCGTCGAGACCTACGAGGAGAAGTTCGACAAGGTCTTCCCGAAGAGCAACAAGGCGACCGACGTGCTCGCCGCGTTCCTGCGGCGCTTCGAAGCGGCCGGTGCACGGATGCGCTGCGAGTCGCGCATCGAAGTCGTGCAACGGCAGGACGACGGGACGTTCGTCGTCCACGCCGGCGCGGACCGTCTGTCGGCGAAGTCCGTCGTGCTCGCGGTCGGCGGCAAGTCGTACCCGGGCACCGGCTCGACCGGCGACGGCTATGCGATCGCGGCGCGCTTCGGCCACACGATCGTCACGCCGCGTCCCGCGCTCGTGCCGCTGCGCGTCGACGAGGAATGGGTGAAGTCGCTGACCGGCATCGCGTTCCAGGACGTCGCGGTCCGCCTCGTCGACGCGAGCGGCACCGAGCTCGCGCGCCGTCGGCGGCCGCTGCTGTTCACGCACTTCGGCCTGTCGGGACCCGCGGCGATGGACGTCTCGCGCGAAGTCTCGACGCGCGAAGAGCCGACGACGCTGGTCGTCGACTTCCTGCCCGACCTCACGGCGCAGGAACTCGAGCGCGAACTCGATCGCTCGATCGAGGTCATGCCGACGCACGCACTGTCGAACGCGATCGAGGGCGAGTTCCCGCAGCGCTTCCTCGACGTCCTGTTCGCGACGCGCGGCGTTCGCGGCGCACAGCGTTGCGCGGAGGTCTCGCGCGCGCATCGCCGCATCGTCGTCGAGCTGTTGAAGGGCACGCGCATCCCGATCGCCGGCACGCAGGACTTCACGCGCGCGGAAGTGACCGCCGGTGGCGTCGCGCTCGACGAGGTCGACCCGGCGACCATGGAATCGCGGCGCGTGCCGGGCTTCTACGTCTGCGGCGAAGTCCTCGACGTCGACGGCCCGATCGGTGGCTTCAACTTCCAGGCCGCGTTCTCGACGGGCCACGTCGCCGGAGCGAGCGCCGCGACGCGTTGATCACGGATCGATCGCACGAGCGGCGCGGATGCCGATCGTCGCGCTCGGTACTTCGACACGGATGAACTCGCGAACGGCGGACCTGGCCTTCGACCACGAGTCGTCGAAGGAGCCGCCTCGCGCGACGCGCTTGTCCAACTGACTGCCGCAACGCTCGCCGGTCCCACTGCGTAGCGGCAAGCGATAGTCGCCGAGCACGTCGAGCGTCCACTCGGCGACGTTTCCGTACACGTGATGGAGACCGAACGGGTTGGGACGCTTCGTCCACACGCACGTGTGCACGATGTCGCCGTCGTCGAACTCGGGCCATTGCGCGGCGGC
>JAEUIB010000554.1 GCA_016795255.1 Planctomycetota bacterium | reverse complement strand
TCAGCGCGTCCGTGTACGACGCGAACATCGCCTTCGCGTGCTCGGAGCGGATCGCGGGATCGGATTCGAACTTCGTCGACAACGACAACAGCGCGTACGCGGTCGCGCGCCGCACCGCGAGGTCCGCGCGCAGCGACGGCTCCGGCGCCGCCGCGAGCATCTCGTCGACGTCGCGGATCACGACGCGCGGTCGTCCGGCCCGCAGTTTGAGGTCGAGCAGGTCGAGTTCGAGCGGCGTCGCGCGCAACGGTCCGCGCGCGCGATCCCCGTACATCGCGCGTTCGAGCAGCGGCAACGCCTCGTCGGCCAACCCGAACTGCGCGGCGAGGATCGCGACGTCGCGCGTGGATTCCGCGTCGAGCGCGCGGAGTTCGTCGGTGGCCGACACCAGCGTGTCGTGGACCAGGCGCTCGCCGCCGCGCTCGAGCGCGATCAGCGCCGCACGATGCGCGACGGGACGTGCGCGACCGATTCGACCGGGCTGCGACGCCAGCAGGTCGAAACTCGACGTCGCCGGACGGACGACGGTCCACGTCGTCGAGATCGCCAGTGCCGACGCTGCGCCGAGCACCGCGAGGCCGACGAACGACGCCTTGCGATCGTCGCGCGGTTGCGCCGCCGCGAACGCGAGCGTCGCGAGGATCGGCACGAGGCTCGAACTCGCGACCAGCGCTCCCGACGACGCGGAGAAGCCGACGATCGCCGTGCCCGCCACCGCGGCGAGCGCCGCGATCCGCGCGGGCCCCGACGTCGCCCACGCGACGAGGATCATCGCTGCGAGTCCGAGCCAGCCGAACGCCGGCACCGGACCGTCGCCGATCCACGCCGAGCCGCTGGCACCGGCGAGCGTCGCCAGCGCATCACGGACGCCGTCGACGATCCCGGACGTGGCGGCACCGTCCGGCGTCGCGCCGAATCGGACGCCGAACCAGTCGAGCACGCCCGGAGCCCCGAACACGCGCGGCAGCACCGCGAGCAGCACGACCGGACGCACCGGACCACTGGCGCGTGCCGCCATCGCCAGCGCGAACGTCGCGACGCCGATGCCGGACGGCGACCACCAGCCGCCGATCACGAGCAAGCCGGCGCCGAGCTCGCGCAACAACGGGCGGTCGCGGACCAGGATCGCTGCACCGATCGCCGCGAGCGCGAACGCCGCGATCTCGTGACCGCCGCGCGCCGTCGTCGCCGCGATCCACGTCACGGGGTGGACGAGCACGAGCGCGAACGCGAGCGCCGCATGCAGCGACTTGCGGGTCACGAGCGTCGTCGACACGCAGAGCACGGCAAGCGCGAGCGCGAACGCCGACCATCGCACGGCGTCCGTCGGCGTCGCGGCCCAGGCCCCGTGATCCGCGGCGCGCGCGGCGGGCGGATTCTCGACGAGGCGGGGCAGTTCCGGCAGCGCGTCGAACGGAGCGAGCGGTCGCGACGCGAACGCGAGCGCCACCGCCAGCGCGGCGACGACGACGATCGGCAGGATTCCGCTCCACGCTCGTTGCGTCATGCTCGGGGTCCTTCGCAAAGGGCGCGGAATCCTACCGACCGGTGCGCGCGCCGCCGCGACCGCGTCGCCGTGGACTCGAGAATGCCCGTCCCCGTCCGCTGCCCTGTTCTACTTCGTCCTGGAATCGTCGCTGAACGCGACGATTCCAGGACGAAGTAGACCCGACCAGGTGTCCGAGGCGGCGGCAGCCGCCGTATCCACAAGTGCCCGGCGAGGTCGTTGGAGCACACCGTCGTCGTTGGGTTGCGGGTGTAGCCTGCGCTGTGGCGACGCGACCGACTATCGTGCCGGCATGGAGCGCTTCGCGATCGTCGACCACGGCTGCAAGGTGAACCGCTACGACG
>JAEUIB010000126.1 GCA_016795255.1 Planctomycetota bacterium | reverse complement strand
TTCGGGATCTTCTTCTCGTCCGCCTAGTGCCGTGTCCAGCAGGCGTACTTGTGGGTCAGCGTCAGCACAAACGAGCGAGGCCCCCTTTTGGAAATCCCCGCGCCCTTGAGTCGCGCGTGAGACTTGGCGCGAAGGGACGTCGTGAACGGGCCCTCGGAGCGGCCGCTCAACGCCGCAGGGGTGGATTCTCGACGGCGGGATTCGCGACCCCTGTCGATCTCACGCGGGGTCACGTACTCACGAGACGTGTACAGCGGATCGCCACAGCTGCGGCGGGCTGCTGAGCGGCCGCTCCGAGAGCCCGTTCACGACGTCCCTTGGCGACGGAGTGGTTTTCAGGGTGCGCGAGCTTGAACCCGAGGGAGAACTTCGGGTCGCGCTTCGCGCTCCGCCGTGGCGATTGAAGGCGTCGGTAGATGACGGGGACGGAGGCGCGTCTGTCCCCGTCATGTGTGGGGACAGGTGCGGGGACAGTCCCGGGGACAGACGCGGGCAGACACGGGGACAGTCCCCAATCCGCGCGGCTCGTTCCACCCCTTCGCCCTTGCCTCCGGCGCCACCGGGTCCCGCGCTGCCGTCACCGTTTTCCAATGTCCCGTTCACGTTCTCGTCTTCCGGCCCCGTCCGCGCTCCGCCCGCGCGATCCAACGGACGGGGACGGAGGCGCGTCTGTCCCCGTCATGTGGTCCCTCGCGTCCCTCGCGTCGCTCTCATCCCTCCCTACGATGCGACCCTCCGATGCCGCTCCTCGAACTCTCCCGCGTCTCCCGAACCTTCACGACTCCGATCACGCGCCGGCGCGTGGTCGCCGTCGATGGACTTTCGTTCGCGGTCGACTCCGGGGAGGTGCTCGGGCTCGTCGGGCCGAATGGGTCGGGGAAGACGACCGCTCTTCGTTGTGCGCTCGGACTGTTGCGGCCGAGCTCCGGCGACGTGCGCGTGTTCGGTGCGCCTTGGTCTTCGTCGGCGCGGTCGGCGACCGGCTTTGCTCCCGAGCGCTTCTCGCTCGACGGGAGGCGGACCGGGCGGGAAGTCCTCGTGCTCCTCGCTCGCCTCGCCGGCTTCTCGCGCTTCGAGGCCGCGACTCGCGCCGCGCGCGCGCTGGAGCGGTTCGGGCTCGCCGACGCTGCGGATCGCAAGATCGCGGAGTACTCGAAGGGCATGAATCGCCGCGTCGCGATCGCCGCGTCGCTGCTGAAGGACCCTCGGCTGCTGGTGCTCGACGAGCCGTTCGACGGACTCGACCCCCTCGGCAATCTGCTCGTCCGCGACGAGATCCTCGCGCGTGCTCGCGAGGGTGTCGCGGTCGTCGTGACCTCGCACGCGATGCACGACCTCGAGGCCGTCGCGTCGCACCTCGTGATCCTCGAACGCGGCAAGGAACTCGCGGCGGGCACCGTCGACTCGGTGCTCGGCGCCGCGGCCGTGACGCGCCTCGTCGTGCGCGGCGGTGATGCGGCGAGTCTCGCTCGCTGGCGCGCCGCGATCGAGAAGGACGGCGGCCAGATCGTCGCGCAGCGGCCGGAGCGCGAGACGCTCGAGGACTTCTTCCGCCGTCGCTTCGGCTCGGGTGGATCGTGATCGCCGCGCTCGCCGCCGACGTCGTTCGCGTGTTGCTGCGCGGCGCGACCTTGCCGCTGCTGACGATCGTCGGCGTGCTGCTCGGCCTGTTCGTCCGCGCGACGGGCACCGTCGAGCACTCGCATCTCGACACCGCACCGCTGTCCGGCGGCGCGATCGAGATCCTGCTGTCGTCGCTGTTCGGCGCCGCGCTGATCTACGCGGTCGCCGACGGCGTGCGCCTCGCGAACGACGATCGCGCACGCGGCCTCGTCCACGCCTGCGCGGTGCGTCCGGTGTCGCGGCTCGTGTTCGCGAGTGGTCGCATCGTCGGGCTCTGCGTCGCGCAGATCGCCGGTCTCGCTTGGTTCGCGCTCGTCGCGTTCCTCGCGTCCGGACTGCTGTTCGAAGAGCAGCCCGCGCTGCGCCGCATCGCCGAAGCGCGCGCCGTCGTCGTCGGTGATCGCGCGATCGAGCCCGGCACCGAAGCGTTGATCGACGCGCGTCGCGCGGCGCGATTCGCGTTCGACGGCGGCTCGCGCCCCGAAGGCCAACTGCGCGTCTCGCCACGCTTGATCCCGGGCACGAAGTTCTCGGGGCAGGTCGCGGTGCGCGTCGATCTCGAGCGGGACGGCGCGGTGGTCGAGTCGTTCGCGACCGGGCCGCTGCGTCCTCACCAGCCGATCCCGCTGCATTTCCACGACGCCGGCGCCGACGCGTTCACGTTGGTCGTCCGCTCGGAGTCCGAGGGTTGCGTGCTCGCGATCGAGCCCGCGGGGTTG
>JAEUIB010000495.1 GCA_016795255.1 Planctomycetota bacterium | reverse complement strand
TTCTTCCTGTTCCTGTTCATCCAGATCCGCTGGACGCTGCCGCGCTTCCGCTACGACCAGCTCATGACGCTGGGCTGGAAGGTGCTGCTGCCGCTCGCGATCGCAAACCTGCTGCTGACCGGCGCGGTCGTTTCCTGGAGCTGACGCATGGAACCCGAACTCGCCACCACGATCGCGTTCTACGTGTTCGCACTGCTCGCGATCGCTTCGTCGATCGGCGTGGTCGCGAACAAGAACCCGGTCGCGTCCGCGATGTGCCTCGTCGCGACGTTCGTCGCCGTCGCCGGCCTCTACCTGACGCTGTCGGCTACGTTCCTCGCCGCGGTGCAGATCCTCGTCTACGCCGGCGCGATCATGGTCCTGTTCCTGTTCGTGATCATGCTGCTGAACCTGTCGCACGACACGTTCGAGGGCATCTCGGTCCGGCGGACGATGGGCGGCGCGGTCGCGTTCGCGTTCATCTTCATCTCGATCGGCCTGCTGTGGGGCACCGGCCCCGCGCCGGGCGAAGCGATGTCGGTGCGGCCGGGGACCGGTCTCGAGATCGGTCGCACGTTCCTGAAGGACTACGTCTTCCCGTTCGAAATGGCGTCGCTGCTGCTGCTCGTCGCGATGATCGGAGCGATCGTCGTGGCTCGCCGTCCGAAGCTCGTCGGGGGTGACCGCTGATGTCGGTGTTCCACTACTACGTCGTCGCGGCGATCCTGTTCTCGATCGGCGCCGGCGGCTTCCTGCTGCGCCGCAACATCCTCGTCATGTTCATGTCCGTCGAGTTGATGCTGAACGCGGCCAACCTGTGCCTCGTCGCGGCGTCCTCGTCGTTCGACCTGGCGCGCGGCTCGTCGTTCGCGCTGGTCTCGATCGCGGTCGCCGCCGCCGAAGTCGGCGTCGGCCTCGCGATCATCATCGCTTGGTTCCGGCTGCGCCCGAGCGTGGACGCCGGGGACCTCCAAGAGTTGCGCGGTTGACCGAAGGAACCTTGGTCGCATGGAAGGCTTGATTCAAACCATCGTCCTGGCGCCGTTCGTCTCGGTCGCGCTGCTGTTCCTGCTGCGTCGGCAATTGCCGAAGTCGGCGGCGGCGGTGATCGGCTGCAGCGCGGTGCTGGTGCCGTTCCTCTGCACGGTCGCGGCGTTCTTCCAGTTCGACGGCACGCCGGTCACGGCGACGCTGACGCAGTGGATGACCGGCTCGGTGCTGAATGTGCCGTTCGCGTTCCGACTCGACCAGTTGTCGCTGACGTGGACGCTCGTCGTCACCGGCATCGGCTTCCTGATCCACGTGTACTCGGTCGGGTACATGCACGAGGACCCGAGCTTCACGCGGTTCTTCACGTACCTGAACCTGTTCGTCGGCAGCATGCTCTGCCTCGTGCTCGGCGACTCGATGGTCCTGCTCTTCCTCGGCTGGGAAGGCGTGGGCCTGTGCTCGTACCTGCTGATCGGGTTCTGGTTCGACGAGGAAGAGAACGCGAAGGCCGGCCAGAAGGCCTTCGTCGTCAACCGCATCGGCGACCTCGGCTTCCTGGTCGCGATGGTGCTCGTGTTCAAGCAGTTCGGCACGCTGAACATCGCGGACGTCAACGCGATGGCGGCGGCGCAGGCCGCGACGCTGGACCCGACGCTCGTCACGTGGATCGCGCTCGCTCTGTTCGTCGGCTGCTGCGGCAAGTCGGCCCAATTGCCGCTGTACACGTGGCTGCCCGACGCGATGGCCGGCCCCACGCCGGTGTCCGCGCTGATCCACGCCGCGACGATGGTCACGGCCGGCATCTACCTCGTCGCGCGCATGTCGATCTTCTTCGCGATGTCCCCCACCGCGTCGACCGTCGTCGCGGTCGTCGGCTGCGCGACGGCGTTCTTCGCCGCGACGATCGGCCTGCGCCAGCGCGACATCAAGAAGGTCCTCGCGTACTCGACGGTGTCGCAGCTCGGCTACATGTTCCTCGCGCTCGGCATCGGCGCGTACACGGCCGGCGTGTTCCACGTCATCACGCACGCGTTCTTCAAGGCGCTGTTGTTCCTCGGCGCCGGCTCGGTGATCCACGCGCTGCATCACGAGCAGGACGCGATGCGGATGGGCGGACTGAAGAAGTACCTGCCGATCACGCACAAGACGTTCCTGATCGGATCGCTGGCGCTCGCCGGCATCGCGCCGTTCGCCGGGTTCTTCTCGAAGGACAAGATCCTCGGCGCGGCGCTGTACTCGCACGGGCTGCCGCAACTGCTCGGCGTGTTCGGCCTGATCACCGCGCTGCTGACGGCCTTCTACACGTTCCGGCTGTACGCGCTGGTGTTCCAGGGTGAAGAGCGCTTCGGCCACGGCACCCACGGTCACGCGGACCACGGCGCTCACGGTGGACACGGCGGCGGCCACGGCCACGACCATGCGAAGCCGCACGAGTCGCCGCTGACGATGACGTTCCCGCTGATGGTGCTGGCCGTGCTGGCCGTGCTCGGCGGCGCGCTGTCGCTGCCGCACTTCGCGCACAGCGATCTGCTCGGCAAGTTCCTCGAGCCGATCTTCGCTCCGGCGTACGCCGTCCTCGGCGCGCCGCACGAACACACCGTCGCGCAGGAAGTCGGCGCGATGCTCGTGTCGCTCGTGCTCGCGATCGGCGGTGCGTGGTTCGGCTTCTCGAAGTTCTCCGAAGGTCCGGGCAAGCAGGCCGAGCACTCCACGAAGGGGTTGCCGTTCCTGCTCGAGAACAAGTGGTTCGTCGACGAGATCTACAACGTGCTCGTCGTCGGACCGATGCGGGCGCTGTCCCATCTCGCCGGCTTCTTCGACCGCCTGGTCGTCGACGGTCTGGTGAACGGCGTCGCCGGCATGGTCCGCTCCGCGGGCGGTTGGATCCGGATGATGCAAAACGGCGCGCTGCACACGTACGCGCTGTTGTTCATCCTCGGCGCGGCGTACCTCGCGATCGTGTTGCTCTGAAAGCCCCGCGGCCCGCGAGGGCCGTCGGGAGGCGTCGTAGAAGGAGTCCTGCGTGGGCAGTCATATCCTGTCGCTGATCACGTTCCTGCCGCTGCTCGGAGCGCTCGTCGTGGCGCTCCTGCCGCGCGGCGGTCACGCCGCGTTGCGCGGCGCGACGCTCGTGTTCGGCCTCGCGAACCTGCTCTTGTCCCTGACCGTCTTCGGCGTCGATCCGAACGGCGGGATGAGTTTCAAGGAATCGGCCGAGTGGATCCCGACCCTGGGCATCCACTACGCGCTCGGGATCGACGGCATCGCGATGCCGCTCGTGATCCTCGCGTGCCTGGTCGTGCCGATCTGCATCGCCACGACCCACCACCTGCGCGATCCGTCGCGGCTCAAGGAATACCTGGTGTTCCTGCTGCTGATGGAAACCGGCATGGTCGGCGTGTTCTGCGCGACCGACATCGTGCTGTTCTACGTGTTCTTCGAACTCACGCTCGTCCCGCTGTACTTCCTGATCGGGATGTTCGGCGGCGAGAAGCGCATCTACGCCGCGTTCAAGTTCTTCCTGTTCACCGCGGCCGGCTCGCTGCCGATGCTGGTGTCGATCCTCTACCTGCTGTGGAGCTACAAGCAGGGCCACGGCCAGTGGTCGGCGTCGATCGACGACCTGCGGACGCTGTCCTTGAGCACGTCGGAACAGATGTGGGTGTTCGGCGGCTTCGCGCTGGCGTTCGCGATCAAGGTCCCGATGTTCCCGCTGCACACGTGGTTGCCCGACGCGCACGTCCAGGCCCCCACCGGCGGTTCGATCATCCTGGCCGCGGTCATGCTGAAGCTCGGCACGTACGGCTTCATCCGCCTCGGCATCCCGCTGCTGCCCGACGCCGCGCAGGCGTTCGCGACGCCGCTGCTCGTGCTCGCGGTGATCGGCGTGATCTACGGCAGCTACCTCGCGTGGGCGCAGGACGACCTGAAGAAGCTCGTCGCGTGCTCGTCGGTCGCGCACATGGGATTCGTCATGGTCGGCTTGTTCGCGTTCGACAAGGACGCGGTCCGCGGCGCGATGCTGCAGATGCTGAACCACGGCATCTCGACCGGCGCGTTGTTCCTCCTGGTCGGCGCGATCTACGAGCGGCGCCACAAGCGCGGGCTCGACGACTTCGGCGGCCTCGCGCGCGTCGCGCCCGGCCTCGCGCTGGCGCTGATCGTCACGACGATGTCGTCGATCGGTCTGCCGGGTACGAACGGCTTCGTCGGTGAGTTCATGATCATCGCCGGCACGTTCAAGACGCAGCCGCAGTTCGCCGTGCTGACGGCGCTCGGCGTGTTGCTCGGCGCGATCTACATGCTGCAGATGGTGCGTCGCGTCTGCTTCGGCAAGCCGAAGTCGGAAGAGGCGAAGCACCTTCCGGACTTCACGCTGACCGAGAAGGCCGCGTTCGCCCCGTTGCTGATCCTGATGTTCTGGATCGGCCTCAAACCCGACTTCCTGCTCGACAAGATCGGGCCGGCCGTGGACGCCGCCCTCCTCGCCCTCGGAACCACTCCATGACGCCGAACGATCTCGCGCTCGTCGGACCGATCCTGCTGCCCGCTCTCGCGGCGCTGCTGGTCATCCTCGTCGACCTGCTGCCCGGCAGCCAGCGCTCCAGCGGGTCGTTCCTGCTCGCCGTCCTCGGCGCCGCGGTGTCGCTCGGCTACACGATCCACGCGCTGATGCACGATCGCGTCGGCCTCGCGTTCTACGGCACGATGAAGATCGACCGCATGGCGCTGTTGATCACGCTGTTCGTCCACGCGTCGGCGATGCTGTCGTTGCTGCTGTCGAAGGTCTACCTCGACCGCCGGAGCGACGTCGAACAGCCCGAGTACCACGCGTTCGTGCTGACCGCCGCGTGCGGCATGGCGATGCTCGCCGGCGCGAACGACCTCGTGAACGTGTTCCTCGGCATCGAGCTGCTGTCGATCCCGCTCTACCTGCTCGTCGCGATGCGCAAGCACCAGTCGCGCAGCGTCGAAGCCGGCTTCAAGTACCTGCTGCTCGGCGCGTTCGCGTCGGCGTTCATGCTGTTCGGCGCCGCGCTGCTGTTCGGCGCGTCCGGCAAGACGATGCTGACGGCGATCCCGTCCGGCATCGCGCGCATCGGCAACGACACGCCGCTCGCCGCGTTCGGCGCGACGATGCTGCTGGTCGGCCTGCTGTTCAAGGTCGCCGCCGTGCCGTTCCACATGTGGACGCCGGACGTCTACGAAGGCGCCCCCACGCCGATCACCGCGTTCATGGCGACCGCGACCAAGGCCGCGACGTTCGCCGTGCTGCTGCGCCTGGCGCCGGTCCTCGGTGCGTCGCTCGGCGAAGAACGCGCGGCGGACCTGCTCGGCGGCATCGCGGTGCTGACGATGTTCGTCGGCAACCTCGGCGCGCTGACGCAACTCAACCTGAAGCGCCTGTTGGCGTACTCGTCGATCTCGCACGCCGGGTACCTGCTGGTCGGGTTGGCCGCGTTGGTCCGCTCGTACGGCTCGAGCGCCGAAGCCGAAGCGGCGTCGTCGATCGTCTATTACCTCGGCGCCTACACCGCGATGAGCCTCGGCGCGTTCGCGGTCGCGGTGCTGATCGACGGCGGCAAGGACCGCGAAGCGGTCTCGGACCTCGCCGGACTCGGCAAGCGCAACCCGCTGCTCGCCGCCGCGATGACGGTGTTCGCGCTCGCGCTCGCCGGCGTGCCGCCGACCGCCGGGTTCTTCGCGAAGTACTACGTGTTCCTGTCGGCGGTCGACGCCGGACTGATCGCGGTCGCCGTGCTCGGCGTCATCGCGTCGGTGATCGGGCTGTACTACTACCTGCGCATCCTGCTGACGATGTACGTCGACGAAGCGAAGCCCGGCCACGAAGCCGTGGTGTCGCGCGACGCGTTGGTCGGGGCGGTCTCGCTGGCCGCGGTGGCGTTCGTGTTGCTCCTCGGCATCGTGCCGAAGGGGTTCGTCGAGGCGATGGCGCTCGCCCACTGATCGGGAGTCCGCCGCACGCGCGACGCACCACGCCCTGACGGCGTGGACACGTCGTCGGCGTTCGGTCGCGGACGCGCACCGTCGCCGATCCGCGAGCCTGCCGCCGCGCAGGACGGAGGGCCCTCGATGCTCGTGCGTGCGCTGATCGCGACGACGTCGGCCCTGGCGCTGGCACTCTTCGTCCTGCACGACGCGCTGACGCACGACGCGTTGCCCGCGGCGTCCGCGGGTGCTGCAGCCGCGCTGATCGGCGGACTGCTCGGCGCGTGGCACCTGCTGCGCCGCGGCGTTCCGGCCGCCTCGTTGCTCGCGGCAGCCACGTGGATCGTGCTCGCGGCGACGACCGCCGTCGCCGCGGCGCTCTCCGTACCC
>JAEUIB010000459.1 GCA_016795255.1 Planctomycetota bacterium | reverse complement strand
ATTCCGGCACGGATCGCTCGCAGCCAGGTCTGTTGCGCGAGGTCGTCGGCTCGATCCGGATCGCGGACCAACGCGTGCGCAAGGGCGCGAACGAACGCGTCATGGGCGAGCAGGTGTTCCGGTGACGAGAACGATGCCATCGACCGTCAGTACGCCGCGGCTCGCGGACCCGGGTCAACCAATTCGTCGCACGGCTCGAGGTCCGGCGAGCCGCACGCGCTGCGTGAGCCGGCCGAATCGCGTCACAACACCGGCGCGCGATAGCGGCCGAACAGACCTTCGAGTGCGGTGCACAACTCGCCCAGCGTCACGCCGGCTTCGACGGCCGCGACGAGCGCCGGCAACAGGTTCTGCTTCGACTGTGCGACGCGCACGACGTCCTCGAGCGTCCGCTTCGCCGCGCTCGCATCGCGGCGCTTGCGCGCGTCCTCGACCTCGCGGATGCGCGTGCCGCGCAGCGTGTCCTTGACGCGGAAGATGTCGGCTTGGGGCTCGTCCGTCGTGAACTTGTTGACGCCGACGACGATCGTGTCGCCCTTCTCGACCGCGAGCTGGTGCTGGTACGCGGCCTTGTGGATCTCGCCTTGGATGAAGCCCTGTTCGATCGCCGGCACCGCGCCGCCGAGCGCGTCGATGCGCTTCAAGTACGTCCGCGCCGCGTCCTCGAGCGCGTCGGTCATCGCCTCGACGAACGGCGCGCCGCCGAGCGGGTCGACGGTGTCGGTCACGCCCGACTCGAACGCGATGATCTGCTGCGTCCGCAGCGCGAGCGTCGCCGCGTGCTCGGTCGGCAGGCCCAGCGCTTCGTCCTTCGAGTTCGTGTGCAGCGACTGCGTGCCGCCGAGCACCGCCGCGAGCGCCTGCAACGACACGCGCACGACGTTGTTGTCGGGCTGCTGCGCCGTCAGCGTCGAACCGGCCGTCTGCGTGTGGAAGCGCAGGCGCATCGATTCGGCCTTCTTCGCGCCGAAGCGATCCCGCATCAGCGACGCCCACAGCCTGCGTGCGGCGCGGAACTTGCCGATCTCTTCGAAGAAGTGGTTGTGCGCGTTGAAGAAGAAAGAGAGTTGCGGCGCGAACGCGTCGACGTCGAGGCCGCGATCGAGCACGTCCTGCACGTACGCGCAGCCGTTCGCGAGCGTGAACGCGATCTCCTGCGCCGCGGTGCAGCCCGCTTCGCGCATGTGGTACCCGGAGATCGAGATCGGGTTCCACCGCGGCAGATCGGTCGCGCAGTAGCCGATGAGGTCGGTGACGAGCCGCATCGCCGGACGGATCGGGAACCGATACGTGCCGCGCGCGATGTACTCCTTCAGGATGTCGTTCTGGACGGTGCCGCGCAGTTGGTCCTTCGCGACACCACGCCGCTTCGCCAGCGCGATCGTGAACGCGAGCAGGATCGTCGCCGTCGCGTTGATCGTCATCGACACCGACACGCGATCGAGCGGGATGCCGTCGAACAACCGGTCGAGATCGTCGAGCGTCGCGATCGAGACGCCGACCTTGCCGACTTCGCCTTCCGCGAACTCGTGGTCGGGGTCGTAGCCGATCTGCGTCGGTAGGTCGAACGCGACCGAGAGGCCGGTCTGGCCGCGCTCGAGCAGTTTGCGGAACCGCGCGTTCGTCTCGCCCGCGTCGCCGAAGCCCGCGTACTGCCGCATCGTCCACGGCTTGCCGCGATACATCGTCGGGTACGGCCCGCGCGTGAACGGGAACGACCCGGGCACGCCGAGCGCCGCGTGCTGCGCGGCGGCATCCGCGGCCGGCACGTAGACGGGGTCGATCGAGATGCCGGACGTGGTCTTGGCGGGCGGCGTGTTCGCGAAGTGCTCGCGCACGTACGCGGCCTTCTGCTCTTCCGGAGAGTTCATGCGGGGGGGCGGTCCTTCACTGCCCGCGGACGAGCGCGCGGTAGTACTCGAGCAGGTCGGTCATGTCCTTCGGCACGGGCGCTTCGAACGTCTTCTCTTCGCCCGTGACGGGGTGGCGGAACGTCAGCCGGAACGCGTGCAGAGCATGCCGATGGATGTCGGCGAACGGCAGGCCCTTCAGCTTGCGGTCCTCACGGATGTTGTGCCACGTGCGGCCGATCGTGATGCCGTACAGCGGGTCGTTGACGATCGGGTAGCCGAGATGCGCGAGGTGGACGCGGATCTGGTGCGTCCGTCCGGTGTGCGGCATCGCGGCGACCCACGTGACGCCCGGCAGCCGTTCGAGGACCTGGTAGTAGGTCGACGACGGCTTGCCGCCTTCGGCGTCGACGCGCATCCGTTCCGGCCGACGCGGATCGGGTCCGAGCGGCAGGTCGATGTAGTCCGCGTCGAGCGGCATCTCGCCGACCACCAGCGCGCGGTACTCCTTCTTCACCAGCTTGGCCTTGAACTGGTCGACCAGCGCGGCGCGGACCGGATTCGTCCGAGCGACGACCATCGCTCCCGACGTGTGTGCATCGAGGCGATGCACGATTCCGGGGCGGTCGACCAAGCCGACCTTCGAGATCTCGGGGAAGTGGTGGATCAGCGCGTTCGCGAGCGTGCCGGAGCGCACGTTCGAGCCGGGATGGACGACCATGCCCGCGGGCTTGTGGATCACCAGGATGTGCTCGTCCTGATACAGGACGTCGAGCGGGATGTTCTCGGGCCCGGGCGTCTGCTCGGTCCGCGGGATCAGCGTCGCCTCGATCACGTCGTTCACGGCGAGGCGGTACGCCGGGCGCACGGGCCGCCGGTTGACCGTAATCCCGCCCGCGGCGATGAGATCGGTCAGGAACGACCGCGAGTACGCG
>JAEUIB010000391.1 GCA_016795255.1 Planctomycetota bacterium | reverse complement strand
GCTCCGCGCGTCACGCGGAAAATCGTCGGAGCGCGATCGCTCACTTCTGCAGCACGAGGCCGAACAGGTCGTCGATGGCGGTGACGTCAGAAGCGCACATCGACGCGGCCGTGGATGGCCTCCCGTCCTTCCGGGCTCGGTGCCATCGACGACATCGGACGGTGTGAAGTCACTGCGCGATGGACCCGGCAAACATGTGGTCGTCGCCCGGCGCGCCGATGATTCCCGGCGTGTCTTGTTCGACGAGCAAGGTCCCAGCCGTCGTGAGGCCCGCGATGGCCGAGCCGAACATCACGTGGAAGGCGCCTGCGTCGATCGCGCCGCCGAGATTTTCGAACGGCACGCCGACGACGAGTTCGGCGGCTCCATCGCCGTCGGTGTCGGCGCCCGCGAGCGTGATCCCGAATTGGTCGAATTGCTCGGGGACGCCGTCGATGCCCGCCGTGCCTTGGTCGAAGACGTCGACGCCGGTCACGCCGAGTCCGGCGATCGAGCCGTAGAGCACGGTCACGCGACCGCACGCGTCATCCGGAATCGCTTCGCCGGTCGCGGCGATCGCAAGGTCGTGTCGAGCATCGCCGTCGAAGTCGCCGACCGCGAGCGTGGCGCCGAATGCGTCGAAGTCGGAACCGAGTCCGGGAACGCCGCCGACACCTTGCGCGAACGAGTCCATGAGCCCGGAGGTCGGTCCGGTCGCGGAACCGCGGGCGATGAACACGGCGCCGTGGGCCAACCCGCCTACGGTGGCGGACACATTGGTCATTCCGATCGCGATGTCGATGAACCCGTCGCCGTCGAAGTCACCACACGCGAGCTTCGGCGTGTTCCACCCGCTGTTCTCGGTCAGCGGGATGGCCTCGGAATCCGGCATCAGCAGGCGATTGCCCTTCGCGCGCAGGCCCTTCTTCGAACCGAACAGAACGGCGACGCGACCTCGTCCCAGGTGGCTGGTCTGCTCACCTGGGCACGACACGACGAGCTCGTCGCGGCCGTCGCCGTTCAGATCGCCCGTCGCGAGTCCGGTGCCGAACCACTCGTACTCCTCGCACTTCTCCTGGATGCCCTTGCTGTTCTGGTGCCAGAACTGGTTCCGCTTCGCGCGCAGGCCGACGCCGCTGCCGTAGAGCACGTGCACCGCACCTGCGCCCTTCACCTTCCCGATCCGTTCCGAATCCACCTGGATCGCGAGGTCGTCGAAGCCGTTGCCGTCGAAGTCACCGCTCGCGAGTCGAGCACCGAATCCTTCGCCGGATTGCCCGGGGAATCCATCCGACTCGACCTTGTCCTTGATGCCCTTCGTGTTCTGGTCGAACGCGCGCACCTGCGAGAAGTCGAAGCCCGCGACGCCGCCTGGAACGATGTAGACGCGGCCGGCGAACGTGAGTGCGCCGACCTTCGCACGACGGCAACCGATCGCGAGGTCGTCGAAGCCGTCCCCGTTGAAGTCGCCCCATGCCAGCGAGTTCGCGAAGCGATCCGAATCCGCCGCCACCGCGCCGACGGTGGTCGCGTCGATCCGGAGCGCGGCGGCAGGGTTCGGTCCGCTCGCCGAACCCGGAATGACGTGCACCGCACCGGCATCTTCGAGACCGCCGATGGTCTCGGTCGGTGCGCCGACCGCGAGGTCCTCGAACCCGTCCCCGTTGAAGTCGCCGGCCTCGAGCATCGGGAGTGCGAGTGCGAACGAGGCGGCGAGCGTGAACGTGATGCGCATGGTTGGTTCCTGCTCCAGGTCACTGCGCGAACGCGCCACCGAATTGGTGACCCGTGCCGACGCTGCCGAAGATGCCGGGGCTGTCTTGATCGAGCAGCACGTTGCCGCCCGTCGTCAGCCCGGCGATGGTCGTTCCGAACAAGAGGTGCAGGGCTCCGGCGTCGGTCGTGGCGCCGAGGTCCTCGAACGGAACGCCCACCGCGAGGTCCGCGACGCCGTCGCCGTCGAAGTCGACCCCGGCGATCGCGCTGCCGAATTGGTCGAACTCCTCCGAGACCCCGGAGATCCCGGGCGTGCTCTGGTCGAACACGTCGGCGCCGGTGACGCCGATCCCGGCGGCCGATCCGTACAGAACCGTCACGCGGCCGCTGTACCCGTCCGGAAGCGCTTCGCCGAAGGCCCCGATCGCGAGGTCGTCCCACGCGTCGCCGTCGAAGTTCGCGACCGAAAGGGCGCTGCCGAACTCGTCGAAGTTCGTTCCGCTGCCGGGAACGCCGCCGACGCCCTGCGCGAACGAGTCCATCACGATCGCCGGTCCGGTCGCCGATCCGCGCGCGACGTAGACGACGCCGTGTCGCAGGCCGTTGATGTCCGCCGACATCCCGGTCATCCCGATCGCCAGGTCGAAGAAGCCGTCGCCGTCGAAGTCACCGCAGGCGAGCGTCGGCACTCCCTGCGCGCCGAAGTCGGTCAGCGGAACGCTCGCCGATTCGGGCTTCAGCAGGAGGTTGCCTTTCGCGCGCAGGCCTTTCTTCGAGCCGAACAGGACCGCGGCGCGCCCGATCCCGGGCGAACTCGTGACTTCCATCGGACACGACAGGATGAGTTCGTCCCGCCCATCACCGTTGAGGTCGCCCGCCGCCATGCGCGAACCCCACTGCTCGGCGTTCTCACACTTGTCCTTGATGCCGCCGCTGTTCTGGTGCCAGAACTGATTGCGCTTGGACCGCAGCCCGATCGAGCTGCCGTAGAGCACGTGGACCGCGCCGGCCCCCTTCACTTTGCCGATCGCCTCGGCCTCGGCATTGATCGCGAGATCGTCGAAGCCGTTGCCGTCGAAGTCGCCGGTCACGAGTTCCGCGCCGAACGCATCGGACGACTGGCCGGGCGTGCCGTCCGACTCGACCTTGTCCTTGATGCCCTTCGAGTTCTGGTCGAACGAGCGCAGTCGCGCGAAGTCGAAGCCCGACGCGCCGCCGGGCAGGACGAAGACGCGTCCTGCGCCGATCAACCCCTTCACGTGGGCCGAGGGCGAACCGATCGCGAGATCGTCGAAGCCGTCGCCATCGAAGTCGCCCCACGCCAATGCTGCGCCGAGGCCGAGCGTCTGCTCGGGAAGCGCCCCGAGCATGATCGCGTCGATGCGGAACGCCGACGCGGTGTCCGCGCCGCCCGCGGAGCCGGGGATGACGTGGACGCTCCCCGCCTCCGCCACGCCCGAAATCGTCTCGAGGTGCGCGCTGACCGCGAGATCCTCGAAGCCATCGCCGTTGAAGTCACCGCCGAGGCTCGCGCGCAGCGTGATGACGGTGGCCACGAGGCACGAGAACTGCACGCGCATGGGTCGACTCCGGCTCGAGGGATGGGCGCCCTCGAGAACCGGACGCTTCGACGCGCGTCACGAGGATTCTCGATCGAGTCTGCGCGGGCCGTCCGCAGCGGGACGGCATCAGTTCTGCAGCAGGAAGCCGAACCAGTCGCCCTGGCCGCAGTCGCCGTCGACGAACGCGACGTCCTGATGCAAGAACGAGTCGCCGCTCGAGGTGACGCCGACTCCGATCGCGGACAGCAGCACCGCGACCGCTCCGGCGTCGACGACCGCGCCGACGTCCTCACCGGGGATGCCGATCGCGAGATCGGCCGCACCGTCTCCGTTGCTGTCGAGCGCGACGAGGCCGTAGCCGAACAGGTCCTCGGCCTCCGCGACGTCGTTCACGTTCGCGGTGTCCTGGTCGAACGTCGATGCTCCGGCGCTCGACAATCCGCCCGACCCCGATGAGTAGAGGACCGTGACGCGGCCGGTCGCGAGACCGACGAACGACTCGCCGATCGCGGAGATCGCGAGATCGTCGTCCCCGTCGCCGTCGAAATCCGCGGCGGCGATCGCGCCTCCGAACACTTCGTCGTCCGCGTGCGACCCGGGCACGACGCCGTCCCCTTGGTAGTAGGCGCTCGTGAGCTCCGGCACCGGGCCGATCGGACTGCCGCGCACGACGTACACGACGCCGCGCGAGTCGCCACCGCCGACGATCGGCTCGTGGTACGCGCCGATCGCGAGGTCGTCGTAGAGGTCGCCGTCGAAGTCGGCGCACGCGATCGTGAGACCGTCGTCCGATACGGCCGTCGTCAGCGGTACGGCCTCCGTGCCGGGCTTCAGCAGGAGGTTGCGCTTGGCTCGAAGGCCCTTCGTGCTGCCGAACAGCACGGCGACGCGGCCGACTCCGGGCGTCGCGTCGATTTCCTTCGGGACGGTGATCGCGAGGTCGTCGAACCCGTCGCCGTCGAGGTCACCGACGGCGAGGTTCGTCCCGAAGCGGTCGTTCGTCACGCACTTGCCCTTCACTCCTTTGCGGTTCTGGTGCCAGAACTGATTCCGCTTCGCGGTCAGACCGCTCGCGCTGCCGTACAGCACGTGCGCCGCGCCCGCGCTCGCCGCCTTGCCGATGCGTTCGCTGGTGACGCTGATCACGAGGTCGGCGTACCCGTCGGCATCGAAGTCGCCGCTCGCCAGTCGGGATCCGAAGAACTCCGACGACGTGACCTCGCCCTTCGCCTTGCGCTCGACCTTGTCCTTGATGCCCTTCGTGTTCTGGTCGAACGCCTTCACGTTGACGAAGTCGAGCCCGCCGGCGCCACCGCGCACGACGTACACGCGACCCGCGCCGACGAGTCCCTTCACGGCGACGCCCGGTGCGCCGATCGCGAGATCGTCGAATCCGTCGCCGTCGAAGTCGCCCCAGGTCACGGCGATGCCGAAGCCGGCCTCGGCTTCCGGCACGAGGCCGAGCGTCGCTTGCGTCACGAGCATCGAGCTGGCGACCGCGGGCCCGCTCAGCGAGCCCGGGAAGATCTGCAGGGCGCCCGCGTTCACGACGCCGTCGACGTCCTCGAGGAAGACGCCGACGGCGAGGTCGGCGAAGCCGTCGCCGTTGAAGTCACCGGCGCTCGCGGCCGGGAGCGTGGCGCAGGCCGCCACGATCCACGTGGCGAGCGCCGCACGGGTCGCGCGGATCGAGATCGACGAAGTCGAGCGTTGCATGATCGAACCTCCCTGGAACGGGCCAAGGAGGGCTCGATCCGGGGGACCGCGCTCGCGTCACGCGAAATCTTCGATCGATGCGCTCGGTCAGTCCTTGTCCGTGCGGCCGCGCGCGCCGTCGCGTGGGCCGGACTTCGGCTCGGCGGCCGGCTCCGCATCCGAGGACTTCGACGTCGCCGCGTCCTTCGACGGAGCCTGGCTCGCGTCGTACAGCAACGCGTCGAACACGAGCTTGAACGTGCCGTGCGATTGGCCGCGCCATTGAGGGCGGAAACCGAACAGCACGACGCGGCCGTCGCCGTACGCGCAATCGACGAGCGCGGCGCCGTCCTCGAGGTGCTTCTCGCCGAGCAGGAATCCGCTCATCAGCGCCGGACGATCCTTCGGGTACTCGAGCAACACGTTGCCGTCGAAGTCGGCAGTCGGTTCGAACACCGGGCTGCCCTCGAACATCACGGCGACGTCCCCGGCGCTCTC
>JAEUIB010000354.1 GCA_016795255.1 Planctomycetota bacterium | reverse complement strand
CTCAACGCGCTGAAGGTCGCCGCCGTCGTCGTCGTGCTGCTCGCGACGGTGTCGTCGTTCTGGTTCACCGTCGAAGCCGGCCAGCAGGCCGTCGTCACGCGGTTCGGCGCCTTCGACCGCATCGCGCCGCCGGGCCTGCACTTCAAGCTGCCGCTCGGCATCGAGGAAGCGACGAAGATCCGCGTCGACCTGGTCCGCAAGCAGGAGTTCGGCTTCCGCAGCGTCCACGACGACGGGACGGTCTACGACGGCAGCGAGCTGACGCAGCTCGGGTACACCGGACGCACGCGCTTCTCGAACGACGACTTCACGCGCGAATCGTTGATGCTGACCGGCGACCTGAACCAGGCCGACGTCGAGTTCTCGGTCCAGTACCGCATCAGCGACGCCAAGAACTACCTGTTCAACGTCCGCGATCCGGAACGCACGCTGCGCGCCCTCGCCGAATCCGCGATGCGCGGCGTCGTCGGCGACTCGGGCATCGACGAAGTGCTCGGCAAGAACCGCACCGAGATCGAGGTCGAATCGCAGCGGCACCTGCAGGCGGCGATGGACCTCTACCAATGCGGCATCCACGTCGAGCGCGTCGTGCTGCAGAGCGCGTTGCCGCCGGGTCCGGTCGCCGCGGCCTTCACGGCCGTCAACAACGCCGAGCAGGAGAAGAACACGCTGATCAACGAGGCACTGCGCTCGTTCAACCAGATCATCCCGGCCGCACGCGGCCAGGCCGAGCAGATCATCAGCACCGCCGAGGGTTACAAGCTCGAGCGCGTCAACCGCGCGCTCGGTGAAGTCGCGCGCTTCGAAGGCATCCTCACCGAGTACACGAAGGCGAAGGCGATCACGCGCAAGCGCATGTACTACGAGACGCTCGCCGAGGTCCTGCCGCGGATGTCGAAGACGGTCATCGTCGACGAAGAAGTGAAGAGCGTGCTGCAGCACCTCGACCTTGCCGCCGGTGCGCGCAAGGGAGGTGTGAAATGAAGGCGCTCGTGATCGTGGTCCTCGTCGCCGGCGCGCTGCTGCTGAACGCGTCGGTGTACTCGGTCGCGGAGACCGAGACCGTCGTCATCACGAACTTCGGCAATCCGGTCGGCGACCCGATCCGTGACGCCGGTCTGCACTTCAAGACGCCGTTCGTCAGCGAAGTGCACCGCTTCGACGATCGCATCCTCGAATGGGACGGCGACGCGAACCTCGTCCCGACCGCCGAGAAGACGTTCATCTTCGTCGACACGACCGCGCGCTGGCGCATCGTCGATCCGCTGAAGTTCCTGAAGACGTTGCGCACCGAGGACGCCGCGCGCTCGCGCCTCGACGACATCCTCGACAACGCGACGCGCACGTGGATCTCGTCGCACAGTCTGATCGAGGCCGTCCGCTCGACGAACCGCGCGTTCGCCAGCGAGGTCAGCGACGACGCGAGCCTCGGCGACACGCAGCAGGTCGCGACGAAGATCGTCGTCGGCCGCGAGAAGATCGTCGAAGGCGTGCTGCAGCAGGCTCGTCCCGCGGTGCGCGAACTCGGCATCGAACTCGTCGACTTCCGCTTCCGCCGCATCGAATACGAAGAGAGCACGCGCCAGAAGGTCTACGACCGCATGACGTCGGAACGCCAGCGCGTCGCCGAGAAGTACCGGTCCGAAGGCCGCGGGCGGCAGGCCGAGATCGAGGGCCAGAAGGAGAAAGAGATGCGGCGCATCGCGTCGGAGGCCGAGCGCAAGGCCGAGACGCTGCGCGGCGAAGCCGACGCCGAAGCGTCGCGCATCTACGCCGAGGCGTACTCGAAGGACCCGGAGTTCTACGCGTTCTTCCAGTCGCTCGAGACGTGGAAGCGGTCGCGCGGTTCGAGCGACACGACGCTGATCCTGTCGACGTCATCGGAACTGCTGCAGCACCTGCGCAAAT
>JAEUIB010000349.1 GCA_016795255.1 Planctomycetota bacterium | reverse complement strand
GAACGTGTTGATCGAGCGCGCCGCGCCGATCTGCAGCACGAGGTCGACGTCGCCGATGTCGATGCCGAGTTCGAGCGACGCCGTGGCGACGAGGACTTTCAGCTCGCCGGCTTTCAGGCGCTGCTCCGCCAGCAATCGCGTCTCGCGCGCGAGCGAGCCGTGATGGCACGCGACGATCTCGGGGCCGATCTTCTCGCCGAGTCGCGCGGACAAGCGCTCCGCGAGTTTGCGCGTGTTGACGAACACGAGCGTCGTCTTGTGCGCGTGCGACAACGCCGCGATGCGCTCGTGGATCTCGTCCCACATCTCGTGCGAGCAGACCGCGGACAGCGGGACCTCGGGAACTTCGATGCCGAGGTCGAGCACGCGCCGATGCCCGACGTCGACGAGCTCGACGGGACGATCGACGCCGCCGAGGAAGCGACCGATCACGTCGAGCGGACGCTGCGTCGCGGACAACCCGATGCGCTGCGGCGACCGATCCGTCAACGCTTCGAGCCGCTCGAGCGACAGCGCGAAGTGCGCGCCCCGCTTGTCGCGCGCCAGCGCGTGGATCTCGTCGACGATCACGGTGCGGACGGTGCGCAGGATCGAGCGACCGCTCGCACTGCCGAGCAGGATGTACAGCGACTCGGGCGTCGTCACGAGCACGTGCGGCGGCCGCCGCCCCATCGCGACGCGATCCTTCTGCGGCGTATCCCCGGTGCGCACGAGGACGCGCACGTCGGGCAACGTCGCGTCGAGCTCCCGCAACTCGGCGAGCGGACGCTGCAGGTTCTTCGCGACGTCGTTCGACAGCGCCTTCAGCGGCGAGACGTAGAGGACCCGACATTCATCGGGCAGCGCGGGGCCCTCGCGCAGGAGTTCGTCGAGCGCGTAGAGGAAGGCCGCGAGGGTTTTGCCGGTCCCCGTCGGCGCCGCGATCAGCGTGTGGAGGCCCGCTCGGATCTTCGGCCAGCCCGCGATTTGAGGAGGGCTCGGCGCGCCGATCGAGGCGGTGAACCAGCGGCGGATCGTGGGGTGGAACGACGCGAGGGGCATGGTTGGCGTAAGGGTAGCGGAAGGCGCGGGGTGGGGATGGGGATCGGGACACTTGACGCTGGGGCGGTGACCGAGACCCGAGACCCGGTGAACGACCGCGCTTCGCGCGGACCGTGTTCGCTCGCTTCCGCTTGCGATCGTGCTTCGCACGACCGGCAGGAAAGCGCGACCTGCCTGATGGGGATGCAGCGGTGCGCGCTTTCAGGGAACGATCACCGAGACCCGAAGACGAGACCAGAGACCCGGTGACCGAGACCGATGACCGAAACCCGAAGACCGAGACCCGAAGACCGAGACCCGAAGACCGAGACCGGGTGACCGATCGTCGCGCTCGCTGGTGATCCGCCGTGATCGAGCGATGGAGTGATGCGATGCACGCGACGACCCGGCGAGCTCCGCGGCGGAGCGCATCGCGAGCCGAAAGAACCGACGCGCGTAGGTGCAACGTGAAGAGGCATCGTCTCTAGGAGACGACTCCCATCACCGCGAGTCGCGGCAGGTGTCGACGATCGACGACCGACGACCGGTAACCGGTGACCGGTATCGGTCACCGGCCTCGTCCATCGGGTCTCGGTGATCGTTCCCTGAGAGCGCGCACCTCACCATCCCAACCAGACCGGTCGCGCTCTCCTGCCGGTCGTGCGAAGCACGATCGCGAGCAACGCGAGCGAACACGGTCCGCGCGAAGCGCGGTCGTTCACCGGGTCTCGGTGATCGGGTCTCGATCCCGGGTCTCGGGTCTCGGTGATCGCTCCCGGGCTCTTCTCGCGCGCTCACCGTCTCCGCTCCCCCTCTCGCACCGCTCGCAACAACGTCACGCTCCCATCCATATTCGCCGTCGCAAGCTGCCCCCCGTCAGGACTGAACTCGAGATCGAACGCCTCGTCCGCCGGCGCGTGGAGCGTCGCGAGCAGGGTTCCGGATCGGGGTTCGAGGATCCACGCGCGGACGCCGACCGCCGCGAGTCGCTTGCCATCGCTGGAGCACGCCAAGCGTTGGATCGTGTGGCTCGTCGTCAACAGCGTGCGGGTGTGGGTTCCGGTCGCGAGCTCCCATTCCTTCACCGTTCCGTCGTCGGATCCGGTCACGGCGTGGGATCCGTCCGGCGTGAACAGCGCGGTCTGGATCGAGCCCGACGCGTTCTCGATCGTGCGCTCGAGGCGGTTCGCGTCGACGTCGTACAGCCGGAGCTTGCGATCCTGACCGCCGGCGAGCAAACGCTTCGCGTTCGCGTCGAACGCCAGCGTGTAGACCGTGCCTCGCGCGTCCTTCCATTCGGCACGCGAGGCGCCGTCGACGCGCGATCGCACCGAGACCGTCCCGTTCATCAGCGATGCGGCGATCCAGGCGCCGTCGGCCGACGTCGTGAACGTGTAGACGCCCGCGGGGTATTCGAGCTTGCCGATCTCGGTCTGCGTCTCGACGTCCCAGCGGCGGATCGTCCCGTCGTACGAGCACGACAGTAGTTCCTTGCCCTCCTCCGCGAACGCGAGCGTGATGGCGCACTTCTCGGCCGCGTGGGCCCGCCACTCCGCGACGATGTCGGCCGTCCGCGCGTCGAACACGAGGATGCGCCCGTCGTACGTGCACGCCGCCAATCGCGAGCCATCGGGCGAAAAGCGCACGCAGTACGCCGCCGAACCGATCGCCGGGCGGATCAGCCCGTACCTCGCGTGCGTGACGTCGAACACGAGCACGCGACCATCGGCGCCGGCGGTGACGACTCGCGTCCCGTCCGGCGTGAACTCGACGCACGTCGCCGCTTCGGTGTGGCCGCGCATCGCTTGCGTCAGCTCGCCGCTCGCCGCGTCGAACACGCGGACGATCCCGTCGCGGCACGTCGTCGCCACGCGCTTGCCGTCCGGCGAGAACGCGACGCCGGTCACGTCGTCGCCGTGATCACGCAGCGTGACCAGCAACTCGCGCGTCGTCGCGTCGTGGATGCGCGCCGTGTGGTCCTTGCCGCCGTAGACGAGCCTCGTGTCGTCCGGATTCCACGCGACGCAATCGACGGCGTTGTAGAGGTCCTCGTCGGGCTGGATGAACTGCGCGGGTTCGCCGGGCGTCGCCAGCTCCCACGCGAACGCGCAGAAGTCCCACGAGCCCGCCGCCGCGCGCTTGCCGTCGTGCGACAACGCCAACGACGACAGCGGCTTCGCGCCGCCCTCGAACGTCTCCACGACTTCGCCGGTCGCGGCATCCCACAGCCGCACGACGCCGGCGATGCGCTTGCCGTTCCATTGCGTCTCGTAGTTCGCCGACACGACGTGCGCGCCGTCCGGCGTGAACGCGGCGCCGCCGAGCGGGAACCGATGGTCCTTCTGCACGAGCGAGCACGCGCCGGTCGCGACGTCCCAGATCCGTGCGGTCCGATCGTGCGACGCCGACACCAATCGCTTCGCACTCGCGTCGAAGCGGACGTCGTCGACGAGGTCCGTGTGCTCGTGCGCCGAGAAGCGCTCCGCGCCCGTCGCGAGCTCGAACACGCGGACGCGTCCCTTGGCGTCACCGATCGCGACGAGCGTGCCGTCGGTCGACACGTCGAGTCCGAACACCGCGGCGTCCGACGCGATGAACGAACGCTCCGACTCGTCGAGCCGCGCATTCAAGTAGTTCCACTCGAACCCGCGATGCTGCGCCGGCGCGCCGTCCAGCCAGCGACGCGCGGCGGCGACCTCGCCGAGCCGCAGCGACGTCTCCGCGGCGGCGACGTGCGCCGCGTACGACGCGAGCGTCGGGTCGTCCGCGACGCGTGTCGCGCCAGCTCCACCGGACAGGAACGCCGCGAACGCGCAGGCGGCGAGCAACGACTTCGACGGCGACGGTACGAGCTTCACGATCGGATCTCCCTGCGAACGACGTTCTCATCGGCGGATTCGAGTCGGCTCGCGCCAACGGGCGCACCGACCGACTTCCTCGGACTTGCGGATCAGCGGCGACGGCGACGTCGCGGTGGCGTGCGTCGCGCCGCGCGCTCGCCGTGTTGCGGCGAAGGAGCGCCGACCGGCTTCGACCAGCCGGTCGCGTCGCCGACGAGCCGCTCGACGTAGTCGCGCAGCATCGAGACCGCGGCGTCGTACGCGCGGAAGTCGCGGTACGAGCGCGCGAGCATCACGGCGCCCTCCATCGTCGTCAGCACGAAGATCGCGAGCTGGCGCGGATCGACGTCCGCCGGGAACTTGTCGGCTTCGATCGCCGCGGCGAAGCACGCCTCGACCGCGGCCAGCCAGTTGTCGAAGTTGTCGCACAGCAGCTTGCGCGCGTGCTTGTGCGTCTCGGCGACCTCGATCACGAGGTTGCCGATCGGGCAGCCGTGCGCGAACTCCGTCATCGCGAGCATCTGGCGATACCCCGCGAGCAGCGCGAACACGCGCTCGATCGGGTCGTCGACTCCGGTCCAGATCGGATCGAGGACCTCGGGTCGCAACAGCTCGATGCGTCGCTCGAGCGTCGCGGCGAGGATCGCCTCCTTCGTCGGGAAGAAGTAGTAGACGGAGCCGGCGTTGCAGTCGGCCTTCTTCGCGATCTGCGCGAGGCCGGTCGCCGTGTACCCCTGCAACGTGAACAGCTCCATCGCGGCGTCGACGATGCGATCGCGCGTCTCGCGGGCGGGACTCACGGGGGACTCCGTTCACGGTCGTCCGCGAGCCCGCGGTGACCGATGCCTCAGTTGGTTGCCCAACTAACTCGATGTTCCAGCGTCCCGTCAAGGCCCTGCCGGCCCAGCCACCCCCGCTCCCCCGGCCTAGAATTCCCCGCCGGATGGCCTCCTCTCCCTCGTCTGGGATGGCCGAATGAGCGACATGGACGATCGGGACACGACGCAGCGAGCCATCGCTGGTGATCGGTTCGCGCTGGAGACTCTCTGGCGCGACCATCGCCGTTGGCTGTCCGCGGTGCTCCTTTCGCACATGCCGAACGGAGCGGATCTCGAGGATCTGCTCCAGGAGACGGCGATGAACGTGTGCCGCAAGATCCGTGACCTGCGCGACCCCGAACGGCTGCGGCCGTGGCTGCGCACGATCGCGATCAACACGGCGATCTCCGCCGGGCGCTCCGCGACGCTGCGTCGCAAGGTGCGCGCGATGGAGGACACCGAACTCGACCCTCCCGATCCTTCGATCGGCCACGACGACGAGCACGAGACCGCGCGCGACACGCTCGATCGCGTGCTCGCCGCCGCGCAACGACTGCATCCCGACTATCGCGAGCCCCTGATCCTGAAGAGTGTGCGCGGCCTCTCGCAACGCGCGATCGCGGAAGCCCTCGATCTCCCCGAAACGACGATCGAGACGCGACTCGCGCGAGCGCGACGCATGCTGCGCCAATTGCTCGAGGAGAAAGGCGTGCCGGTCCCGCCCGCGCCTCGCACCGCACCTGGAACCTGAACCATGACCCACACCCACGACGAGAACGAAGACCTGCTGATCCATCGCGCCGTGTCGCTGAATGCGGCGCCGACCGACTGGGATTCGCTCGAGGCGATGTCCGAGCGCGATCCGGAGGTCTGGCACCGCGTGGCGCAAGCGCTGCGCGACGAAGGCGAACTGACGCACGCCGTCGAGACCAGGACCGACGTCGCCGACTCGACCGGCCCGTTCCGTTCGCGTCGGCGCGGGATCGGCTTCGGCGCCGCGTCGGGTTGGTTCGCCGCGGCGGCGATCGCCGCGTGCTGGTTCACGACGTTGATGCAAACCGGATCCGCGGTCCTGCCCGGCGCGTCGCGTCCGGGCACCGTGCGCGAATCCGACGAGATGCCCGGAGTCCCCGGACTGGTGTCGAACGGCGGCGCATCCCACGGGATGGGCGCGGCGACTCCGGTCAGCACGCTGCCCGACGTCCTCCTTGGCACGCAGCGCGCGGCGGACGGCGACGGCTACGAGATCACGGTGATGAAGCGCTCGGTCGAGAAAGTCCGCGTGAAGGACCTGTTCCAACTGCAACGCGGCCAAGACGAACTCGGGAACCCGGCGACGCTGCCCGTGCGATTCCCCGCCACGAACGGAACGGAGAAGTACTGATGAAACTCGAACTCGCCCTTCGCACGATCCCGGTCGCTCTGTGCGCGGTTCTTTGCGCCGTCGACGCCCGCGGCCAAGCGCCGGCCGACGGCTCGACCAGTCCCAGCAAGACGATGAAGGCGCCGCCGACCGCGAACAAGGCCGCCCAGCGCGGCGTCCGCATCGGCGTGACGATCAACCCGCTGAACGAAGCTCTCGCCGCGCAATTGGGCCTGGAAGCCAGCAAGGGCATCCTCGTCGAGGACGTGCTCGAGGGCGGCCCCGCGGCGAAGGCGGGTCTGCTCCGCTACGACGTCATCGTCGCGATGAACGACGACGAGGTGTCGTCGGAGAAGGGCCTGCGCAATCATCTCGCGGGCCTGAAGCCCGGCGACACCGTGACGATCAAGGTCGTCCGCAAGAGCGAGACGATGCTGATCCCGGTCGTCGTCGAGGAGCGTCCCGCCGACGACACGGCGGCGCTCGGCGGCCTGATGGCCGTCCCTGCGCAACCCACCGAGCAGGATCAGTCGCAGTGGCGCGTATGGGCCGAACAGCAGCGCGCGTGGGCCGAGCAGGTCGCGAAGCAGCAGTCCGAGTGGACGAAGCAACTCGCCGAACGCCAGCGCGCATGGACCGAGGAGTTCAAGGCGAAGCACGGCGACGAGATCGACCAGTGGACCGCGCAGCTCGTCGAACAGGCCGAGAAGTGGCGCGACCAGGCCGCCGAGCTGAACACGCCGGAGAACCGCGAGAAGTTCGAAGGCGAGATGCGCGGCCTCGTCGAGCAACTCGTCGCGAAGGCGCGCCAATCCGGCGAATGGCTGCAGGTGCCGTCGATCCGCTACTTCAAGTCGAAGGACGGCGTCGACCAGGCGATCATCGACGCGCCGACCGCCGATCCGGCTCCCCTCACCGAGACCGACGTCGAGATCCGGACGCGCCTCGACCAGATCGAAGCGCGCATGGCGAAGATCGAACTCATGCTCGAGCGACTGACCGCGGCGCAAGCCGCTGGCTCGGGCGGACGTTGACGAGCACGACCCCGCCTCCAAGGTCGTCTCGCGACAGCGGGCGTGGACCCTTCGGGGGCCACGCCCGCATTCTTTTCGGAACGTCGCGTCGGGTGCCGCCCCGCGTAGGTCGCCGGTTTGGCGAGAACGGCGTTGCGCGGATTCAGCGCGGTCCGACTTGGACGCGGATGCTGCCGTTGCTCGTCGACGCGACGTGACGCGGCCCCGGTCGACGGAAGTCGACGTCGCGCGCGCGGCTCTCGTAATCGCCGGTGAACGAGAACTCCATGCCGGTGACCGAGATCGTGCCGTTCGACGTTTCGGCGCGCAGCATGCCCGCCGGCGGGACGGCGACGTGGATCGTCAGATCGCCGTTCGAGCTCGACAGCCGCACCGGCTGCGACAAATCCCCGTGGGCGTGCAGCGCGATCGAACCGTTGCTGGTCTCGGCGATCACTTCGCCTTCCACGTCCTCGAGCACGAGGCCGCCGTTGCTCGACTCGACGTCGAGCGGACCGCGGTGCCCTCGGACATGCACGGCGCCGTTCGACGTCTCGAGGCGCGCCGAGCCGGTCGAGCCCACGAGCTCGAGTTCCCCGTTCGACGAGTCGACGAAGATGTCGGACGACGCCGCGACGCGGACTTTGAACGAACAGCCTTCGCCGGAGCGGCGCTCGTCGTTCGGGTACACCGGCCGGATCACCGTGCGACCGTCGCGGACCGCGACGTCGATGCGGATCGCTTCCGCGCGCGACTTGGCCTCGGTCGCCGAATCGCCGGACCCGTGCGCGACGGCCTCGACCGCCAACGCGCCGATCGCCGGGTCGACGATGACCGACACATCTCCATTCTCCGTAAACACTTCGAGCGGAGATCCGAGCGCGAACTCGGCGGTCAGCGCGGTCTCGTGGTCCGCTCGATGCATGGGCCCGCAGGCGGGCAGCAGGCCGAGCAGAAGAGCCAAGGAAGCGGTGCGGGCGTTCATGAGGATGCGGTCTCCGGCGAAGGTCGATTCGAGGACTTCGAGTCGATGGACCGCGCGGCAACGCCTCGACTGCGGGGGATGTTCCGCCACCTGCGTGGTTGCGTGTCCGACGGTCGGCGAGCATGATACGAGCCCGCCCCCGGCTACCCCGGGGGCGCGTCTTTGGAAGACAACCCCTTTCGAACCGGACCATGACCGACACCGCAGCTTCGTCCGCCTCGTTGCTCGAACTCGCTACCACCGGTCGCTACGCGGAACTGGAAGACGCTTGGGTCGCCGCCGTCGAAGGCGGCGCGCGCGACTTCGCGATGTTCCGCAAGGTGGTGAATCACCTCGTCAGTCACCACAAGAACGACCTCGCGTCGGCGCTGGTGGGCGTCCTCTTGCAATCGTGCGAGCCGGATACCCAGAGTGGCGTCCTCGACTTCGCCGTGCAGATGGCGTTGGCGTTCCCGAAGGACCCGACGATCCGTCAGTGCACCGCCGTGCTGCACGACAAGGCCGGTGAGCCCGGCGTCGACCGGTTCTTGAAGCCGCTCGCGCTGTGCCAGCCGCAACAGCTCGACGAGTTGCGGACGAAGATCCGCGGCCTGTTGGCGCTGCGCAAGGGCGGGTTCGCGAACGGCACGAAGCGCGTCGGCCCCGAGAAGCTCGCGAGCTACAAGCCGGCCGAGGGCGTGTTCGTGCTGACCGACGGCGAGACCGAGCGCTCGCTGACCGTCGACGAAGCGCGCGAAGAACTCCAGCCGCTGCCCGAGGACGACTTCCGCGGCTTGCTGCGCTTCGACGTCGCGCGGCTGAAGTCGCTGGCGCAGGAAGATCCCGCGGCGCTGGTCCGCTCGGCGCTGCGCTCGAACAAGAACCGCCTCGAGTTCCCGATCCTGAAGAAGCTGCTCGCGCGCGGCGTGGTCGACGGACCGTCGTTCACGCGCTGGTGGAACAAGGCCAAGGGATTGGTCGAACGCGACCCGATGGTGCAGGTCTACGGCGACAAGCAGCCGACGCTGATCCTGCGCACGAATCCGATCACGCACGAGGAAGAGCTCGCGCAGAAGCTCGCGCGCGCGACGCGGAACGACGAGAAGCTCGCGTACGTCGTCGAATACCTCGAAGCGCTCGACGAGGGGCACTCCGCCGACGAGGCGTTCCTGCACAAGTGCGGCGAGATGCTGGTCGAGATCGCGCACGACTCGGCGGTCGCGAATCCCGAAGCCGTGGCCGCCGCCGCGATCGCGATGGAAGTCGCGAGCCGCCGCACGTCGCCGCTGCCGAAGGAACTCGACAAGGAAGCCGTGAAGGCGCGGTTCCGCCAACTCGCCGACCTGCCGGCGATCCTCGGCAGCGAGGAATTGGCGCGACGCGCGCTGCTGTTCGTCAAGCACCACGACGCCGAGGACTGGCCGCGGGCGTACGCCGACGCGCTGCCGACGGCGCCCGGGCGACTCGCCGACCAGATCGCGCGCGACCTGCTGGCGACCGGCAACGGCGCGCTGCTGCAGAGCGCGCTGACGACGATCCTGACGTCGGCCGATCGCTGCGGCGAAGGCATCCTCTGGCTGTGGAAGGCCGTGACGACCGGGTTCTTCGAGGGCACGCAGGTCAAGGCCGACGGCGTCGCGATCACGATGACGCTGCTGCGCCTGATGGACCGCTGGGCCCGCTCGGCGAAGACGGCGCTGAACGACGCGCAGCGCAACCTGCTGTCGCGCATGCGTTCGGCGGTCGCCGCGAACAACTTCCGCAACATCGACAAGGTGCTCGAGGTCGTCACCGACGACCAGGCGCTCGCGCTGCATCACGAGATCAAGGGCAACGAAGGCGTGTCCGAACTGACGCGCGGCCACATCACGACCGAACTCGTCGCGACGCATCGCGACGCGATCCTCGGCCGCAAGGAACTGTGGGAAGAGGACGCGATCTACGTCACGCAGCGCGGCATGCAGCGCCGTCGCCAGGAGTTCGAGCAGATCGTCAACGTCGACATGGTGAAGAACAGCGAGGCGATCGGTCACGCCGCCGGCTTCGGCGACTTGTCCGAAAACGCCGAGTTCACCGCCGCGCTCGAGCAGCGCGACTTCCTGTCCCGCCGCGCGAACGAGATCTCGGCGGAACTCAACGTGGCGAAGGTCATCCCGCGCGAGGAGATCGACCTCGTGCGCGTGAACGTCGGCACGAAGGTCACCGTGAAGCCGAACGCCGGAAT
>JAEUIB010000327.1 GCA_016795255.1 Planctomycetota bacterium | reverse complement strand
CGGCCTGCGGCCTCGCCCGGGCCGCCGCCTCCCCCCCCGCCCGCCCGGCGGTGGGGGGGGCGCGCCACCCCCCCCCCCCCCTGCGCCGGATGGGGCCCGGGGCCTACGGCCCCGGCTCGCATCGATGCCCGAGCGGGCGTCGGGGCCAAGGCCCCGACCGGGGTGGATCGTCCGCACGATCCGGCCATGCGGCCCGAGCTACTTGTCGTACACCCACCCACACTTCTCGCGCCGGCCGGTCGGCGAGTCGCCGTCGATCACAGCGAACTCGTTGCCTTCGACGAGGCACGCCGAGCCGTACGCGCCGTCCTTGCGCGCGGCGTAGAACGAGATGTTGAACGTCGGCTTCCCGTCCTTGAACAGCCCGCGCTTCTTCGCGTTGGTCGCGAGTCGCTTCAGCAGTTCGAGGCACGCCTCCTGCGGCTCGAGTCCGCGCCGCATGTTGTCCACCACCGAGAACGCGCCGCAATTCACGATCGACTCTTCGCCGCGACCGGTCGCGCCCGCGGTGCCGACGTCGTTGTCGCAGTACATCCCCGCGCCGACGATCGGCGAGTCCCCGAGCCGCCCCGGGATCTTCCACGACAACCCGCTGGTCGTCGTCCCGCACGCGATCGAGCCGTCGGGCGCGACCGCCGACACGTGGATCGTCCCCCACGTCACCTGATCGCGGATCGCCTGCGGCACCTCGTCGTCGGGCGGCGCGATCCAATCGTCGTTCTCCGAGTGCTTCTGCCGCCAATACAGCCAGATCTGCCGCGCTTCCTCGGTCAGCAGCTCCGTGTGCGGCAAGCCCATCGCGCGCGCGAAGTCGTACGCGCCCTTGCCGACGAGGAACGAATGGTCGGTGTAGCGCAGCACGCTCATCGCCACGCGCGCCGGGTTCTGGATGTTCTCGAGCGCGCCGACGGCTCCCGCCTGATGCGTCGGTCCGTACATCACCGACGCGTCGAGCTGCACCACGCCGTCCTCGTTCGGCAGCCCGCCGAGTCCGACCGAATGGTCGGTCGGGTCGTCCTCCTGGACCGCGAGCCCTTCGACGACGGCTTCGAGCAGCCCGTAGCGCTTCGCCATGCGAGCCGGATCGCGGATCACCTTCATCGCGGTCTCGACCGCCGAGGCGCGGCCGGGCTCCGGCCACCAGCCGTTCCCGGACGCGATCACCACCGGTCGCCGTCCCGCGCGCGTCGCCGTGGCCGGCGCCGGATCGGGATCCGCGAACAGTTGCGCACAGCCGGCGGCCGGCACGGCCGCGAGTCCACCGAGGAACGATCGACGCGACAGGTCGGACATCGTGATCTCCCGTGAAGAGGGCGCGGATCGTAGCGTCCACGCGATCGCACCGTCCGCCGGCCCGTGGACGATCGGGGCCAACTCGATCGATCGGTCCGTCCGTGCGCTCTTGCCGACCGGTCCGCGCGTCCCTGAAATCGGCGGCGATGGAACGCACGGCCTCCTACGAATGTCCGCAATGCGGCGAGCAGATCCTGATGTTCGTCGACCCCGGCAACGGCGACGAGCAGCGCCTGATCGAGGACTGCCAAGTGTGTTGCAAGGCCAACGAGATCACCGTCACCTACGACCGCCGCGAGAAGCGCTACATCGCGCACGCGGTCGCGATCGACCTGTGACCGCGCGAGGAACCGCGATGAATCGATTCGTGTCCGGTCTGCTGGCCTGCGTGTTGTCCGCGTGCGGAGCCACGCCCCGCGAAGAACCGACGGGACTGCCGATGATGCAGCTCGAGGAGACGCTGCGCGACCAGGTCGCCCGCTACCCGAACATGCAGCCCGCCGATCTCTACAAGCTGCTGCATCAGGCGACGATGGGCCCGGCCCACATGTTCATGGGCACGGCGAGCCACCTCGAGACCGGACTGACGCACGAGGTCCGCAAGATGAAGCCGGCGCCGACTCCCGGCGAACGCGAGATCGAGATCATCAACCCGTCGAAGGGACTCGCGCGCATCAACCTGCGCCCGTTCATCCTGAACGGCGGCAAAGTCGAACACCTCGCACGCGCCGTCGCCCGCACCGGTCACACGTACCGCGGCGAGGAGACCGAGCTGACCGCGACCCTCGCCGCGGCCGCCGACTTGGTCGAACCGCTCGGCTTCGCGTTCACGCGCGACGACTTCCTGCGCACGACGCGGGACATGAAGCTCGCGGGTTACCCGAGCCATCACCACTCGAGCGTCTACGCGCAGAACTACGAGCCCGCGTACCGCTTGGTCACGCTCGCGTACTACCAGGATCCCGAGTTCGGCGGCCGCATCGACGCGGTCGATGGAGTCGAAGGGATCGAAGCGAACTGAGCAGCGAACCGCGCGCGACGAGGCGCGTCACGGCGCCGTCGTGACGAACAACGCTTGCCCAAGTCCGGTCTCGACGCTCGACGAATTGATCGCGAGCACGCGGAACTCGTACGTGGTCGCTGGCGTCAGGCCCTTCACCTTCGTCGCCTTCCACTTCGTCCGCTTGGCGAACACCGGGCCGCCGCTCGAGCCGCCGTTCGGCGTCAGCCAGTCGCCGGTCGTCACGTTCCGCACCGCGTAGAGCACCGAACTCGGATTGCCGTCGGCGACGACCTTCAAGCGGCAGCTCGTCGCCGTGATCTTGCTGGCGGTCGGCGCCAGCGGGACGAGCGCGTGCGTGCGGATCTCGATCGGCGCCGACCACCGCGTCGTGTTCGGCAGGATCGCGGAGTCGCGCGCGCGGTACCGGTACGCGTACTTGCGGTTCGGCTTCAGCGCGTCGTCGAGCCACTGCGGCGTCGCGATCCAGTCCGAGTCCGTCGCCTCCTTCGCCTTGCCGAGCGCGTCGAATTGGTACTCGAGCGGCTGCGACACGTCGGCCAGCGCACCGGCGACCAACGTGACCGACGTCGGAGTGATCGTGAACGCTCCGAGGTCGAACTCGGCGGGATCCGGGCTCGGCGGCAGGAAGTCGGCGGCCAGCGTCAGGCGCCCCGCTCCGAACTCGTACGCGTCACCCATCGGCACCGCGTAGGTCGACAGTCGCTGCGCGAGATCGTCGGCCGACAGCGCGGGCTGCACCGACTTCAACAGGGCCGCAGCGCCGGCCACGTGCGGCGCGGACGCCGACGTACCGAAGAACGGCGGATAGACGGTGTTCGCGACTCCGTCGGGACCGGTGATCTGCGGCTTCTCGGCGCCGTCGGTCGCGGGACCGCGCGACGAGAACGCCTCGACCGGACCCGAACCCCACGCGAAGTGCGCCATCGCCGCGACCGAGTACGCGCCGTCCGCATCCGCCGGCGTCGCGAGGCTCGACGTCGCGACGTTGAGTCCATCGAGCAGCGGATGCGACGTGAACAGCGCCAACTGCGACGGCTTCTTGCCGACGCGATTCACCGCGATGCCGTAGATGCCCGTCGTCGGCGCGATGGTCGACAGGATCTCGATCGGTTGCTGCGAACCGGTCTGGTCGAACGTGCTGGTCGCGACGATGTTCTGCGCGGTCGCTGGCTTCGGATTCGCGAGCGTGCCGAGATCGAACAGGAAGACGTCGAGGTCGATGTCGGTCGCCGGGAAGTCGTCCCACACCAGGAAGACCTCGATGCCGGAGCCCGCTTGCGCGTTGAACCGCACGACTTCGGACGTCGGCGTGTAGTTCAGCAGCTTGTCCGCATCGTCGTCGGCGAACGCACCGATCCAGTGCGAGTCGCCGTAGTTGCCCATCGACACGACCGGCAGGATCCCGTGCTTGCGCGCCTTGTTCGTCGCCGCCGCGGCGCCCCCCGTGCCGTCCGAGAAGTTCGCCGCGAGGAAGCCGATCGACGCGTTGAAGACGTGCACCTTCTTGTCGATCAGCCAGTCGATCGCCTTCTTGTAGTGCGACAGCGTCCCGACCTTGACGAGGTAGAGCTGCGCGGCGGGCGCCATCTGGTGCGCGATCAGCGCGACGGCGGTGCCGTGGTCGCTCGACGCCTCGAGCGAGCTGCCGGTGAAGTTCTTCGTCGCGGTCGCGGCCGGGAGTTCGCCGGCGTTCACGAGCGACGAGTAGCCGACGAAGCCGGTGTCGATGATCGCGAGTCGCACTCCCGCGCCGTCGGCGCCGAGACTCTGCGCGGCGAACCCACCGGTCAACCCGACGCCCTGCGACACGGCGAAGCTCTTCGCGATCGGCGCCAAGCGGACGTCCGCGATGCCGGCCACGGTCTGCTTCAACTGCGCCGCGACGTCGAGCGTCGCACGCACCGCGATGCCGTCCTGGTCCACGTCGACGATCTCGCAACCGGCCGCGGTCAAGGCGGCGAGCGACGCCGCCAGCGACGGACCCGGCTTGTGGCGAACGACCACGACTTCGACGCGACCGTCGGCATCGACGTCCATGCCACGCAGCCCCGCGACTTCGCGCATCGCGGCGTCGCCGCGCTCGCGCCGCGCTCGGACGAGCTGACCGAGCCCGGCGTCGAGCGCCCGCTCCGCGGCCGGCTGCGCGGGTCGGACGACCGCGGCGGGGTCGACGTCTTGCGGCGCGAGGACGAACGCGCCCATCACGAAGCACGCGGAGAGGAGCATGCGGGGGTTCCTTCGACGAGGCCGTCGAAGGATAGCCCATGGCGGGCGGTTCGGCCGGACCCGGCGCCCGATCCATCGACTC
>JAEUIB010000317.1 GCA_016795255.1 Planctomycetota bacterium | reverse complement strand
CGACGATGCCGGTTTCCTCGAGGTCGGCGGCGGGGTCGCCGGCGCGGGCGACGCCGGCGATCGTCGCCACGAGGGCGATGCCGATCCACCGCGCGACCCGCATCACGACGACGTGACCGCCGACGGTTCGTCGACCGCCTTCGCGGCGGGCGGGGTGCCGCGCGCGAGGCGCGCGAGCAACGCGCCGAGATCGTCGAACAGCGAATAGAACAGCGGCACCAGGAACAGCGTCAGCAGCGTCGACAGCACCATGCCGCCGAGCGTCGCGACCGCCAGCGATTGGTAATTCAGCATGCTCCGGCCCGCGCTGCCGAACACGTCGGGGAACGCCATCGGGACCAGGCCGAACATCGTCGTCATCGCCGTCATCAACACCGGGCGCAAGCGTTCGGAGCAACCGCGGAGGATCGCGGCGGTGCGCTCGATGCCGATCCACTCGAGTTGGCGGATGCGGTCGACGAGCACGATGCCGTTGTTGACGACGACGCCGGCGAGCAGGATCAGCGCCAGCATCGCCGTGTTGTCCATCGGGATGTTCCAGACCAGCAGGCCGAGGAACGCGCCGTTGAACGCCGGTGGGATCGCGAACAGCACCGCGAGCGGCAGCATCCACGACTCGAACAGCATGCCCATCAGCAGGAACACGAACGCGATCCCGATGCCGAGCGTGACGAACATCTCCGCTTCGTTGCGCTCGAAGTCGCGACGCCGGCCCTGATCGCTCCAGCTGTAGCCGAGCGGCATCGGGACCTTCTCCATCGCTTCGGCGACCATGCGATTGATGCGGTACGAGTTCTTGTCGAGGGACGACGCCTGGACCGAGAAACTCGTCACGCCGTTCTTGCGGCGGATCGAACCGAACGACGGCGAGACCTTGAAGTCGGCGATCGAGTCGAGCGGGATCGTCGCGCCGCCGTTGATCGGGACCTGCAGCGAGCGGAGCTGCGCGAGCTCGTTGGCTTCGTCCTCTTCGAACTCGATCTGCATCGGGATCTCGCGCGTGCCGCCGGCGTACGCGCGCAACGGCTGGCCGCCGACACCCCACGTGATCAGGCCCTGCAGACTCTCCTGCGTGACCGCGTAGCGCTGGATCTGATCGCGATCGAGCACGACCTGCAGTTCGTCGAACGTCGTCTCGAGTTCGGTGTGCACGTCGGTCAATTCGGGGATCTTCGACAGCTCGGCGACGACCTCGTCGCCGAGTTTCGCGAGCGTCACGCTGTCGGGTCCCGACAGCATCACGTTGACGGCGGCGCCGGTGTCGCCGGCGTCCCAGCCGACGCGGTAGCGCACGCCCGGCAGCTTCGGCAGCTCTTCACGCAGGACCCGCGAGATGTCCTTGCGCTTCGATTCCGGCGTGCCGCGCGGCAGCCAGACCGTGACGTCGCCGCCGGTGCGGCGGAAGCCGACGCCGACGTTCTCGGCGCCGAACGTGGCGCGGTTGGCCATCAGCCATTGCTCGATCACGCCGAACGTGTCGGACGCTTCCTTCAGCGTGAACCGCCGCGGCAGGTCGACGGTCACGCGCACGCGCGATCCGTCGTCCCCGCGCTCGAACGTCTTCTCGACCTTCTGTCCGGCCCACGACAGCGCGACCGTCAAGGCGCCGGCACCGGCCGCGACGCCGAAGCGGTGGCGCAGCGTGAATCCGAGGACCGCCCGATAGGCCCGCAGCATCGGTCGCTCGAGGTCGACGTCGTCGTTCCCGGCGACGCCGCCGCCGGTGCGATCACGTGAGCCGAACCGGACCGTCGCGATCGGCAGGAACACCAGCGCGACGAACAACGACGCCAGCAGCGAGAACGTGATCGGCAGCGCGAGTTCGAGCAGGAACACGCGACCTTCCTCGTTCGGCGTCATGAACACCATCGGCGCGAACACGACGATCGTCGTCAGCGTCGACAACAGGATCGCGAGTCCGACCTGGCCGGCCCCGAGCTCGGCCGCGCGCTGCGGCGAATCGCCGAGACGTCGTCTGCGGTCGATGTTCTCGGCGACGACGATCGAGTTGTCGACGAGCATGCCGATCGCCAGCGTGAAGCCGGCGAGCGAGATGATGTTGAACGTCTTGCCGCAGAAGTAGATGCCGACGACCGCCGCCATCAGCGACACCGGGATCGCCAGCGCGACGAACGCGGTCGTGCTGATGCGTCGGACGAACAGATAGAGCACGACGACCGCGAACAGCGCGCCGTACGCGGCCGACGACTGCAAGTTGTCGATCGCGCTGACGATCATGTCCGACTGGTCCCAGTAGACGTGGAAGGAGAACCCGGCGAGGCGCGGGTCCTTCTTCAGCTCTTCGAGCTGCGCCGCGAGGCGGCGGCACGTGTCGACGGTGTTGGCGTCGGACTCCTTGTTCACCATCCCGAACAGCGACGCTTTGCCGTTCACGCGGCTGACGTAATCGCGATACGCGCGGGCCAGCGTGACGTCCGCCACGTCCTTCAGCTGGACGTTCTCGGCGATCGGATAGTTCTGGATGTCTTCGGGGCTCTGGAACTGCGAGTCGATGCGCAGCAGGAACTCGCGGCCACCGTCGTCGACGCGGCCGGCGGGCAACGAGAAGTTGTCGCGGCGCAGCTTCGCGACGACCTCGTAGAAGTCGAGTCCGTACGCCTTCAGCCGCTCGGGATGCACGAAGATGCGGACCGTGTCGCGCACCATGCCGCGCATCTGCACCTGCGCGACGCCGTCGACGGCCTCGATGCGCTGCTGGATGATGTCCTCGACCTTGCCGAACGGATCTTCGACGGTCTGGTCGTAGAGGATGCCCAAGAAGTAGATGGGCATGATCGCCGAGTTCCAGCGGCGGATGCGGATGTTCGACACGCCGTCCGGCAGCGACGGACGCACGCGCTCGAGCCGGTCCTTCACGTCGGCGTACGCGGTGTCCATGTCGGCGTCGCCGTTGAAACGGACGGTGACGTCGGACTCGTCGGCGCTCGACACGCTGCTGATCTCGCGCACGTTCGGCATCGTGCGCAGCTCGTCCTCGATCGGCCGCGTGATCTTGTCGACGGTCTCGAGGGGGCTGCCGCTCGCGACCGACACGCTGACCTCGAGAGTCGCGTCCGACACGCCGTCCGGCATCAGCATCAGCGGCATGCGCGTGTAGGCGATGACGCCGAGGACGAAGATCGAGATCAGGATCATCAACGCCGTGACCGGGCGTCGGATCAGTCCGGTCAGCAGACCTTTGCGTTCGGTGTCGGCGATGGCGTTCATGAGTGGCCCGGAAGGATAGCAGGCGATCCCAGCAGCGGGTTCCCGGCAGTGATCGCGGAGCGCGGAACGCCGTGTCGGCGGCGCCGACGGCGACGCCGCGCGGACGAAGCCCGAACGCCGAACGGCGCGTCTTGCACGCTGGAACTCGCGGATTCGTTGGCGGGGATCGACCGCTTTCGTCGTCCACGGCCTTCGCCACTCCCGCCGTCCGCATCCTGGAGCTGCCAATGTGCTCCGCCGCCAGCCTGGCCCATGGAGCGTTCACCGTCTTGACGGTTGCGCTCGCCGAGCGTCTGATTCCGCCCCGACCTGTCGACGGCGTGAGCGTCGAACCGACGCGAACTCGCTCGGCAGGTGGGACCGTCCCGGGGGCGATGGTGACGGGCGAGGAGTCCGATCTCACGGACCTCATCCGGCGTGGCGTGGCGGGGGACGCCGCGGCGCGCGCTCTGGCCGTGGAGCGCGTGATGCCGGTGCTGCGCAAGATGGCGCGCACCGCGTTCCGGCGGCAGGGCCCCGAACACACGCTCCAACCGACCGCGCTCGTGAACGAGGCGTACCTGCGGGTCTTCGGATCGGCGACCCCGACCGTCGAGGGCCGGGGTCATTTCATCTGCCTGTTCGGAGCGGCGATGCGCTCGGCGCTCGTCGATCACGCTCGGGGCCGCGATCGCGACAAGCGGAGTCCCGA
>JAEUIB010000313.1 GCA_016795255.1 Planctomycetota bacterium | reverse complement strand
CATCCTGGCGGCGTTGCGCCTCCCCGAGCGCGCGACGACGCGCAGAGCGCGGATGCGCAAGTGGGCGCCGGTGGTCGCGGGCCTCTGCTTGCTGGGATTGCTCGGTGACGGCGGCGAGAACACCGATCGACTCGGCCATCTGCTCGGGATGATCGTCGGCGTCGCGACCGGCCTCGTCTTCAGCGCGCGAGCGCGCCGTTGGCGGGACGAGCTTTCGATCCAAGCGATCGCCGGGTTCGCCGCGTTCTTGGTCGTCGCCAGTGCGTGGTGGCTCGCGCGTCACGCGGGTTGACCGGGCGTCGACCGTCGAGTGTCGAGAGGGATCGTCCTCGGTTCGGAGACTTCGCATGCGCGTCGCCGTCGTCCAGTTCGACCCCGTGTTGACCGACACCGCCGCGAACACGGAGGCGATCCGCTCCGGCATCCTCGCCGCCGACGCCGACCTCGTCGTGTTCCCCGAATGCGCGCTGCAGGGCTACTCGTACGAGTCGCGTGACGCCGCTGCGCTGATCGCGGAGACCGTTCCGGGTCCGGCGACGGAAGCCGTCGGCGAGGCGTGCGCCCGCGCGGGCTGCACCGCGATCTTCGGGCTGCTCGAGCGGGACGGCGATCGTCTGTTCAACGCGGCGGCGATCGTCGGACCGCACGGCCTGATCGGCCGCTACCGCAAGATGCACCTGCCGTTCCTCGGCGTCGATCGCTTCGTCGACCCGGGAGATCTCGGCTTCCCCGTGTTCGAGACGCCACTGGCGCGCGTCGGCGTGCTGATCTGTTTCGACCTCAGCTTCCCGGAGGCCGCGCGTTGTCTGAAGCTCGGCGGTGCTCAAGTCTTGTGCGTGCCGACGAACTGGCCGCTGGCCGCCGAGGTCTCGTGCGTCCATTCCCCGCCGTCCCGCGCGCAGGAGAACCACATCCACGTCGTCACCGCGGACCGCGTCGGTGAGGAGGGCGGTTTCACGTTTCGGGGGGAATCGCGGGTCGTGGACTGCTCCGGCCGGGTGCTCACCGTCGCCGGTCGAGGGCCGGAAGTCCTCCGTGCGACTCTGGATCCGTCCGCCGCCGACCGGAACCGGGTGGTCTACGTCCCCGGCAAGTACGAGCTGGACCGCGTCGGCGGCCGTCGGCCCGAGCACTACGGCGCGGTCACGCGCGTGATCTGAAGCAGGTTTTCCGGATTCCCTCAAAAACTGGACGTCAACTGTTCGACCTTGCAACCGTGGGTTATCCTTTCGGCCGAGTGTGGCGCTGCGCTCGAGATACGAACTGGGTCGCGCAGCCCGCGCAGACACATTGAATTGGACGCCTCGGTCGACCCCCGGACGGTCGAACGAGCGGTGGGAGTCCGTATGCGCGTGCTGTTGATCAACGCTCCGCCGCACCAGATCGTGGAGCGGATGTACGACACCCCGGAGTTCACCCGGTTGTCGCTGGCCACCCTCGCCGGGTTCATCCGTCCGCACGGTCACCAGGTCGCCTGCATCGACGCGAAGTTCGAGCGCCTCAACTACGACGACGTCGTCGCGCGTGCCAAGGAGTTCAAGCCGGACCTCGTCGGCCTCACCGCGTTCACCAACGAAGTGAAGCCCGCTGCCCGCGTGGCCGCGCTGATCAAGAAGGCGATCCCGGACGTCAAGACGATCCTCGGCGGCGTCCACATGACGGCGATCCCCGAGCGCTCGATGGACGAGTTCGGGATGTTCGACTTCGGCGCGATCGGTGAAGGCGAGCAGACGCTGCTCGACCTCATCAAGGCGCTCGAGAGCCGCGGCGATCTGCACGGCGTCGACGGACTGATCTGGCGCGATGCCGGCGGTGCGGTCGTCAAGAACAAGCCGCGCATGGACATCGGCGATCAAGACACGATCCCGATGCCGGCGTGGGACCTGATGCCGGCGGGCCGCGAATACACGGTCATGACGGCGCGAGGTTGCCCGTACTCCTGCCAGTTCTGCATGAACCCGAACGGCCGCGTCGTGCGCAAGCGCTCGGCGAAGGCGTTCGTCGACGAGATCGAGTGGATCGTCAACCACACGAACGCCGAGCGCCTGTTCATGTGCGACGAGATCTTCTCGGTCGACATGAAGCGCACGCACGCGATCCTCGACGACATGATCGCGCGCGGCCTCAACAAGCGGCTGAAGTGGTTCGCGCAGACGCACGTGAACTTCGTCGACGAAGACCTGTTCCGCAAGATGAAGGCGGCCGGCGCGTACATGGTCGGCTTCGGCATCGAGACCGGCGACCTCGACAAGCTGCAGTACCTGAACAAGGGCATCCGCTCGTGGGACAAGATCCTGCAGGCGCGACAAGCCGCGAAGCGCGCGAAGCTCGCCGTCGAGGCGTACTTCATCATCGGTCAGCCGAACGAGACCTACGCGTCGGCGAAGAACACGATCCGCCTCGCGACCGAGGTCAATCCCGAGCTGCCGATCTTCGGCATCATGGTCCCGTACCCGGGCACCGAAGTCGCGAACATGGCGGAACGCGGCGAAGGCGGCTTCCGCATCAAGTCCTACGACTGGGACGACTACAACAAGCAGATCGGTGACGCGCTCGAGTTCAAGGGCCTGACGCGACGGCAGCTCGAGAAGCTGCAGTTGTTCGGTTACCTGAGCGTGTTCATCAAGAACTGGCGCTTCATGGACCTCACGCGGTTCGTCTGGCGCTTCCGGCGCGAGGGCTTCGTGTTCCTGCGCAAGTTCCTGTTCAAGAAGATGTCGTTCCTCAACAAGGAGGCCCCGAGCCTGCCGGCTCAGGCCCCGCAGAAGAACGAGGAGCTGGCTTATTTCCCGGAGCATCACACCTCGCACCGGTGATGCTTCGTACGGCTGATCGAAGAGCGTGAAGAGACACGAGAGTGGGACGGCGAGCGGTGCGTCCGCGAGGTGTCGCGGAGATTCGGCGAGCACGATTCGGACCGCGTGAGAGACGGTTCGGGTCGAGATCCTCGAGTGCCAGAGAACGTGAATCAATCCGATTGATTCACGTTCTCGGCCTCCGAAGACGAGGATCGGGGTCGGTCAGAGATCGCGCAGCGTGGCGAGAGTCACGCCGTGGCGATCCAGCGTCGAACGGACCACCACGTCCGTCAACGAGCCGCACTCGTGCTCACCGAGGATCCCCGCACGCGGATGCACCATCAGTTCGGTGTCGCCCTCGGGGAGCCGCTCGAGGACGCGCAGGAGGTGCGAGCGATGGTCGCTGCGGCGGCCATAGAGAGAGAGTCCGCGAAAATGTTCGGGGGTCTGGAGTCCGACGCGCGCCGCGATGGGTGCCGCTTCTCCGCACAACGCGGAGAGGAGGGCGCGTTTGCCGCGTGCACCGGGATGTCCGGTCAACGCGGGCTCGTGCGGCATGCGGACCACGCGGATGCCGTGGCGGATCGCCAGTTCGGCGACCATCGGGAACACGCCGGGGAACACGTGGGAGTGGTGGTGGCCGTCGATCGCGACCAGCGTGAAGCCGAGTTCCAGCGCGCGCGAGCATTGCGCGTCGAGTTCGCGACGCACGCGATCCAGTTCGACTCGTCCGAACAGCAGCGCCAGCATCGCGCGGATCGGTCCCTTGAAGGTGCCGCGCGCGTCGGTGAGGTTGCGGATCGGCCCCGTCAGCGCCTTGCCTTCGGTCAGGTTCACGTGCAGCCCGATCGCGCCGACCGAGCCCTTGCGGGATCGCGCGTCGCCGACGGCGCTGCCGTTCGCGATCAGCGAACAGCCGGTCACGATGCCCCGCTGCACGCAGCGTTCGATCGCGACGTTCGTCTCGACACCGCGCCCCAGATCGTCTGCCGTCACGAAGAGTCGCTTCACGGCGGCACTCTACGTTCGGATCGGATCGACCGGAACAACGACTTCGTCGACACGACGAGCCGGTCTCGTTCTCGCCCTTCGAGGCGAATTCGCCGCTCGGTCGCCCGGTCACACGGCGGGGAGGGAAGCCCGTGAGCGCGCGCTACGAGGTCGAACTCAGTCTCGTGATCCCGATCTACAACGCCGCGACGTTCATCGAGAGCAACCTCGAGACGGCGCTGCGCTTCCTCGACGAACACGCGCCGTCGTCCGAGCTGATCCTCGTCGACGACTGCTCGACCGACGACACGCTGAAGATCCTCGAGCGCTTCCGTGACCGAGCGGCGACGCCGCGCGTGCGCGTGCTGCACAACCCCGTGAACCGCGGCAAGGGCTACTCCGTGCGCCGCGGGATGCTCGAAGCGAAGGGTCGGTTCCGGGTCTTCAACGACGCCGATTTCACGTACCCGGTCGACAACGTGATGCGCATCGTCCGCGCGCTGGCGGCCGGCGCCGACGTCGCGATCGCGTGCCGTCTGCATCCGGACAGTCACTACATCGTGAACAGCCAGTTCCTGTGGAAGCTGCTGTCGCGCCACTGGACCGGCCGCGTCTTCAACTTCGTCGCGCGCGTGCTGCTGGTCGGCGACCTGCGCGACACGCAGGCCGGATTGAAGGGTTTCACCGCACGCGCCGCGGAGGCGATCTTCCCGCTGCAGCGCATGGACCGGTTCTCGTTCGACGTCGAGACGCTGTTCCTGGCGCTGCGCCGCAAGATGAAGGTCACCGAGGTCGGTGTGCAGTTCATCTATCGCAAGGAGCCGTCGACGATCCACTTCTTCGGCGACACGCTGAAGATGCTCCGCGACATGTTCCGCATCCGAGGTCGCGCGGCCCGCGGCGACTACGACCGCGATCCGTCCGCCGACGCGACCGAGTCGGATCCGCGAGGCTCGAACGAAGTCCACGCGGTCCAGACGGAGCGCGCCGAGTGACCGAGGCGCGGTCCTACGCCAGCGCGGACGAGCGTGCGACGACCCGAGCGCGGTGGGGCTGGCTCGCCGTCGTCGTCGTCGCGTTGCTGGTGTTCCGGCTGATCCTGCTCGAGTGGTCGTTCGAAGCCCTGTTCACGCCGGGTTACGAGCTGTTCCCGATGGGAACGCTCGGCTCCGAGCTGCTGAACGGCATGCCGTCGCTGCCGGTGTTCGAGTTCCACGACACGCACTCGGGTGGCCAGATCCTGTCGGCGCTGCTGTCGGCGGTCGCGTTCAAGCTGTTCGGCGTCACCTACTGGGCGCTGAAGCTCGTGCCCGTGTTCTTCTCGATGCTGACGATCGCGTTCCTCTACCTGTTCCTCGAACGTTGGTACGGGTTGCGCGCGGCGTTGATCGGCTCGGCGTTGTGGCTGTTCGGGCCGGCGGCGTACATCGACTACTCGACGGCGAACTACGGCAACCACTCGGAAGTGCTGGCGTTCGTCGCGCTGACGCTGTTCCCGCTGTGGCGGCGCTTCGTCGACGGCGATCGTTCGATCAAGACCCACGTGCTGCTCGGCCTGACGTGCGGTCTGGCGGTGTGGTACTCGCTGTCGTCGCTGCTGCTGCTCGTGCTGTACGCGACGCTGTGGTTCGTCGTCGAGCGCGACTTCGTCAGGACGCGTGGCTTCCTCGCGTTCGTGCTCGGCGTGTTCGTCGGCACGCTGCCGCTGTGGCACGTGATGGCGACCTACGACGCTCCGCAGGCGGAGTGGATGGAGAACAAGTTCGCCGCGGAGAACTCGGGGTTGTTCTCGGCGCAGACCGCGGAGCGCCTGTTCGACTACTGCGGTCGACTGTGGTTCGAGTCGCCGACGTTCTATGCGTTCGGGCCGCTGCGCGGCGAGTGGCTGTCGGCGACGTATGCCGTCGCGTGGACCGTCGTGCTGCTCGGCCTGCTCGTGATGTCGGCGCGCGTCCTCGGCCGGTTCTTCGCGCGGATGGCGTTCCTGACGAAGGCGCCGATCGACGGTCGTGCGGCGGTGCTGATTCCGCTGCTCGGCTACCCGTTCGCCCTGGCGATGGCGTACGCGGCTTCGAACTTCAAGATCGGCAACTGGACCGACTTCTTCTGGGCCGGCTACCGGTACTGCATCACGAGTTTCTTCGTGATGAACATCTTGTTCGTCGTCGCGTGGCGCGAGCTGCGCGTGCGCGGATGGACGAGGAGCGCGAACGCGCTGATCGCGGTCGTCCTCGCCGTCGGCGTGCTCGGCAACGCGGGGCATCCGTTCTCGGCGAAGAGCCGTGGGATCGGCCAGCACCACGACGGCTTCAACTACATCCAGATGGGGCGACTGTTCCAGCTCGAACGCTGGCGGACGCGGCCGTGCGAAGACGTCTGGGCGGCGATCGAGAAGCTCGAGCCGTGGAAGCGCCACGACATCCTGCGCGGCAACGGCTATTGCGGCGCGCTGTTCGCGGGCTTGCGTGAGCCCGATGGTTCGGGCAAGTCGAATCGCATCTTCGTCCCCGGCGCGATGGCGAAGCCGTGGATCCAGGCGAAGGTGCCGCGCAGTTGCGCCGAAGCGGTCGTGATGGGTGCGGGCATGATGCTCGCGCACTTCCACCGCGACGACCCGAAACGCATCCTCGATTCCGTCGACGCGTACCGCGGCGCGGATCGGCGGTTCTTCGTCCACGGGCTGTTCGTCCCGGGCGACTACGCGGGCACGCCGGAAGTGAAGCGCCGCACGGCGGGCGCCTTGCGGATGTTGAAGCGATTGAAGGAACCGGACGTGCGTTCGTTCGCGGTCGAAGGCCTCGGTGGCTTCGCCGGATTCGTCGCGTGGCGCGACATCCGTCAAGAGGACGAGTTCGTGCAGCAGATCTTCGAAGAGGTGAAGTCGCTGACGCCGGACGAGCAGGAGTCGTTCGTGCTCGGCTTCGGCATGTCGTGCTTCCGCTACTTCTCCGAGCCGTCGTACTACGACGCGTTGATGGAGCGCTGGATCCCGGCCGGCGCGTTGCCGACCGCGTATCGCGGGATCGGCATGGTCGCGGACCGCGTGTGGGACTTCCACGCGCGCGACGTCGCGGCGATGGCGACGCCGATGGTCACCAAGTACCGCAACGAGGTCGCGCGCGGCCTCGCGTGGCGCGACGAAGAGGCGCGCGCGAAGGCGTCGGGACCGTCGCCGAACTCGACGAAGAAGGCGCCGGAGAACGCGCCGAAGGGTGCGCAGTCCGGCAAGGACGCCGGCAAGGACGGCGCGAAGGACGATCCGTCCTCGCTGTCGTCCGAGCAGAAGTGACCGCGCTCTCGGGACGCGTCGCCCCGATCAGTCGCTGTCGATCCCGCGGAACTGGGTCTCGTGCAGGTGCGCGTACAGCCCGCGTCGCGCGAGCAGCTCCGCGTGCGTGCCCGCCTCGACGATGCGTCCGTGGTCGAGCACCATGATCCGATCGGCACCCATCACCGTCGACAGACGGTGCGCGATCAGGAAGCACGTGCGGTCGCGCTTCAGTCGATCGATCGCGGCGCGGATCGCGGCTTCGCTCTCGGAGTCGAGCGACGACGTCGCCTCGTCGAGGATCAGGATCGGCGGATCGCGCAGGATCTCGCGCGCGAGCGCGAGGCGCTGCTTCTCGCCGCCCGACAGCTTGACGCCGCGTTCGCCGACCAGCGTGTCGAGCCCGTCCTTCAGTCGCGCGACGAAGCCGTCGGCGTGCGCGTCCTTCAGCGCCGCGTGGATCGCGTCGTCGCCGACGCCGGGGACCGCGTACGCGACGTTCTCGCGCACGGTCCGGTTGAACAGGAACACGTCCTGCGGCACGACTCCGATCGATGTCCGCAACGCCCGCAGGTCGAAGTGCCGCACGTCGACGCCGTCGACGCGGACGACGCCCGAGCTCGGATCGATCAGTCGCGGGATCAGGCTCACCAACGAGCTCTTGCCGGCTCCGCTGCGGCCGACCAGCGCGATGACCTCGCCGGCGCGCACGTCGAGGTCGACGTCGGAGAGCGCCTGCGTGCCGTCGGGGTAGACGACGGAGACGCGTTCGAACGCGACCGCGCCGACGATTCGGGTCGACGAGGCGAGCGGTTCCACGGCGGATTCGCGCGGCTCGTCGACGAGTTTGAAGATGCGCTCGAGCGCGGCCAACCCACGCTGCAGCTCGGGATTCAACTGCATCAGCGCGGTGACCGCACCGGCGACGTAGGTCAAGTAGATCGAGAACGCGAACAGACTGCCGACCGTCGACCATCCGGTCACGACGCGCCATGCGCCGACGCCGAGGATCACGTACATCCCGAGCGACACCGCGAGACCGACGGTGTAGCCGAAGCCGACGTGCAGTCGGCCCAGCGCGACGATCGCGCGGACCGTGGACCGAACTGCCCGGGCCAGGCGGCGGCTTTCGGCCGCCTCCTGCGCGGTCGTGTGGACGAGTGCGATCCCGGTGATCGCTTGATGCAAGGCGGCGCTGCCCTTGGCGTCGGCTTCCTGCACCGCCTCGTTCTTGCGACGCAGCGGCCCCGAGATCGTGACGGCGCCGATCGCGATGATCGAGAACAGGGCCAAGCCCGACATCGCGAGCCCGAAGTCGACCCACAACAGCAGCACGAGGAACAGTACGGCGCGCACCGCATCGACGACCGTGTCGACGACGCGATCGATCATCACGCCGTCGAGCGCCTGCACGTCCTCGCGGACGCGCGCCATCACGTACCCGGTTTCGGTGGCGTGGAAGTACGCCGCGCGCAAGCGCAGGACATGCTGCTGGAGCGCGATGACGAGGCGATGACGCACGCGAGCCTTCATCCCGACGACGACGAGCGCGGCGATCGTGCGCAGCACGTGGCTCGCCAGCGTCAGGCCGAGGATCCATGCGCCGACGCGGACGATGGCGTCCAGATCGCGATCGGGGACCGCGTCGTCGAACAGGTGCTTGACGAGCAGCGGGGACGCGATGCCGGACGGGATCGCGATCACTTGGAGGAACGCGACGAGCTTCGCGTGGCTCTTCTCGCGGCGCGCATACGGCCAGAACCGCTTCAACAGTGCCTTGCCGTCGTTCCAGCCGTACCTGCGGTCGGGTTGCGGCCCGCTACGCGATCTCACGATCGATCTCCTCCGCGCGGCGCAGATCGTCCGGCGTGTTGACGTTGAACAGCGCGTGTCCGGTCGGATCGATCGCGACCAGCTCCGCGCCCTCGACGTAACGGACGCGCAGCCGCGCGAGCAGCGCCGACATCGCGTGTTCTCCCGACTCGAGACAGCGCTGCGCACGCTCGCGGACGCCGACGCGATACAGCGCGCACAGCGGGTGCGCCCCGTCGACCGTCCGCGGGATCACCGCGTCGTCGGACTTGCCGAGGCGTTCCGCGAGCGCTCGCACGAACGACGCGGTCACGAACGGGACGTCGACCGCGAGCACGAACGCGGACTCCGCTCGGCTCTCCAGCGACGTCAATCCCACGCGCAGGGCTTCCAGCGGGCCCGAGCGCTCGCGCTCGTCCGCGACGCACGTCGCCCGGGCGCTCCAGCGCGCGACGTCCTGCGACTTTGCGTGGACGACCACCAGCGGCGAGCAGGCCGCGCTCAGCGTGTCGAGCGCTCGCTGCGCGAGAGGGACGCCCGACAGGACGAGGTCGGATTTGCGCGTGCCCATGCGCCTGCCTTCGCCGCCGAGCAGGAGGATGCCTGAGGGTGAGGGGGGTGAGGGCATGCGGCGGGGGTGAGAGGGACGCGAGGGATGAGAGGGACGAGAGGGACGACGAGGGACGCGAGGGACGACGAGGGACGAGAGGGACGACGAGGGACGAGAGGGACGAGAGGGACGAGAGGGACGAGAGGGACGACGAGGGACGAGAGGGATGACAGCGACCGATCCCCCGCTCGCGCGCGGACTCTAACCGGTGACGCGGCTCGACGCGTTGCGCGTGCTCGGCATCGGACTATGCTCGCTGCCGCATGCCACTTCCCGACCTCGTCGATTCGCACTGCCATCTCACCTGGGACTCGTTCCGGCCCGACTTCGATGCGGTTCTCGCCCGCATGCGCGAGCGCGGCGTCGCTCAGGCCGTCGTTCCCGCGACCTCCGTCGCCGTCGCGCTGCAAGCTCGCGAACTCGCTCGCGCGCACTCGAATCTGTTCGCTGCCGCCGGGACGCATCCGAACGACGTGCCCGACGACTTCGACTCCGAGCTCGCCGCCCTCGACGCGCTGCTCGCGACCGGGGACTTCGTCGGGGTCGGCGAGACCGGGCTCGACTACTACCGCGACTCGACCGATCCCACGCTGCAGCGACGCGCGTTCGAGGCGCACGCGGACCTCGCTCTGAAGTACGCGCTGCCGATCATCGTGCACATCCGCGACCGCGACGGCGTGTTCCGCGCGTACGACGACGTCGCCGACGTCATCGCGTCGAAGCCCGGGCTCACCGGCGTCATCCACTGCTTCAGCGGCGACGCGCGCTTCGCGCGTCGCTTCGTCGAGCTCGGCTTCCACGTGTCGTTCAGCGGGATCCTGACCTTCAAGAACGGTCAGGGCCTGCGCGAGGCCGCGAAGGTCGTCCCGCTCGATCGATTGCTCGTCGAGACCGACGCGCCGTTCCTCGTGCCCGAGCCGAACCGCGGCAAGATCAAGCGCTGCGAGCCCGCGTTCGTCGCCGACACCGCGCGGATCCTCGCGCTGACGCTCGAGCGCGACGAGGCGGACGTGCGCGCCGCGACGACCGCGAACACGCGCCGGTTGTTCCGGTTGCCCGCGAGCTGACGGCGCTACTTCGCGTCGTCACCCTGCGGGAGGGCGTAGCGCGTCGTCGCCCAAGCCATCCACTGCGCCTCGAGCTCGTCGAGCGACGCGCCCAAGATCGCATTCGCGTGCGGCTCGAGCGCGGTCGACCGCGCCTTCACCATCGCCGGGATCGCCTTGCGGAGACCTTCCGCGCGCTTCGGATCGTCGAGCAGCCACTCGAGGAACGATCCGGCCTGCGCGTACTCCGTGCTGCGGAGCTCCCGGCCGTCGGTCAATCGAGCGAGACTCGGGTGCTTCGCGGGGTCGGCGATGCGTCGGCGCATCGTCGGCCCGAAGTCCTCGCCCATGAACGCGGCTTGGTAGCGGACCGCGAGGCCCTCTTGCAGCCAGTTCTGCGTGTGGTCGAGGCGCAGGACCTGCTCGAGATACGCATGCGTCGCTTCATGGACGAACACCGGCCGCAGTCGCCCGTCGGGCGCCGCGGCCGCGGAGGCGATCCCGGCCGACGTGAAGCCGTCGCTCTTGGGCGCCTCGATGTCGCTGGCGAAGCGCGCCGCGAAGCGCGGCCAGAACGCGCGATAGTCCGCGTCCTGCGCGAACACGAGCAACACGACGGGCCGCCACGGCGATCCGTGCCCCGGGATGTCGCGTTCCACGCCGGCCCGCATCGCGTCGATCGCGTCGAGCACGGCGTCGGCGGGCAACGCGGGATCGTCGGTCATCACGACGACGCCCCGCCGTTCCGCGCGCTTCGGCTCGGTCGCGGTCGAGAAGGCCTCGGCGGCGATCTCGTCGAGCGAGCGCTCCGCGGCGTCGGCGCGCCCGCCGTCGATCCACTTGATGTCGTCGATCTCTACGGTGCCGCCGTTGCGGAACCAGATGCCGAACGCGTCGACTTCGTTCCAACGCGGCACGGAGTCGCGTGACGTGCGGAACCACCGCAACGGCAGGCGAACCGTCGTGAATTCGTCGCCGGCGCGGACGTCCAGCCGCCGCCAGAACCAGCCGTGGTTCGGCGTGAAGCACTGCACCTCGAGCACGGTCGGTTCGGACGGTGTCGCCGAACTGGAGCGCACGCGCAGCTCGACGTCCGAGCAACGCGAGAGGTCGGGCAGTTCGATCGACTTCGTCTGCAGGGCCGTCGACGGCTCCGCGTCGATCGACAGGTGTCGCGACGAGGCCGGGCCGCTCGGATCCGAGCCGACCGCTTTGACGTGGATCTTGCCCTTGCCGCCCGCTTTCCAGCCTTCCGTCGCCTTGCCGGTGCCGTCGAACGACAGATGAAGCGCGACGCGGTCCTCGCTGGCGAAGGCCAAGACCGAGCACAGCCCGATGGACGCGACGATCCCCATGATTCGAACTCCCCGATGCGGATCCGAAGCCCGCAACCGGACCTGACGCGCGCTGCGTCAGGCCGTGCCTTCATCTCGACCCCGTGCTTCCGCGCGTGATCGAACGTGATCGCGCGGAAGCCACCCTCGTCACGCGTCGCGCGGTTCGGGGCGCTCGACGTCGAGGCCGAGGTCCGTCGCCGCCTTCGCCGCCTTCTTCGCGTCGAACTTCTTCGCCTTGACCAGCGCCGACAGCGCCGCGAACGCGACGTGCTCGGCGTCGATCTCGAAATGACGGCGCAGCGCCTCGCGCGTGTCGGAGCGGCCCATGCCGTCGGTGCCGAGCGGCACGTACGGCGCGGTCACGAAGCGGCCGATCATGTCCGGCACGGCCTTCATCCAGTCGCTCGAGGCGACGATCGGCGAGTCGCTGGCGTTGATCACGGTGTCGACGATCGACGCGCGCGGCTTCTGATCGGGATGCAGCCGATTCCAGCGCTCGGTCGACAGCGCGTCGTTGCGCAGCAGTTGATAACTCGGCACCGAGTAGACGTCGGCGGCGACGTCGAAGCGCTCGGCGAGGATCTGCTGCGCGCGCAGCGTCTCTTGCAGCAGCGCACCGCTGCCGAACAAGCGCACGATCGCCTTGCCCTTCGGTGCAGCGCGGAATCGATAGATGCCGGACAGGATGGCCGCGTCGGTGGCTTCCGCCGGCCGCTTCGGCATCGCGTAGTTCTCGTTGTAGAGCGTGACGTAGTAGACCCAGTCCTCGTTGGCCTCGAGCATCCGCCGCAGGCCGTCCTGGATCACCGTCGCGAGTTCGTACGCGTTCGCCGGGTCGTACGCGCGCACCGACGGGATCGCCGACGCCAGCAGGTGGCTGTGCCCGTCCTGGTGCTGCAGGCCTTCGCCGTTCAGCGTCGTGCGGCCGGCGGTGGCTCCGAGCAGGAAGCCGCGCCCGCGCGCGTCCGCGGTCGCCCAGATCTGGTCCATCGTCCGCTGGAAGCCGAACATCGAATAGAAGATGTAGAAGGGCACCATCGACACGCCGTGCGTCGCGTACGACGTCGCCGCCGCCTGGAACGACGACATCGAGCCCGCTTCGGTGATGCCTTCCTCGAGCAACTGACCGTCGGGCTTCTCGGTGTACGACAGCACGAACTTCGAGTCGACCGGCTCGTAGCGCTGACCGAACGGCTGATAGATGCCGATCGTCTTGAACAACGCCTCCATGCCGAACGTGCGCGCCTCGTCGGGGATGATCGGGACGAGGTTCTTGCCGATGCCCTTCTCGCGCAACAGCTTCGCGAACATGCGCGCGAACACCATCGTCGTCGAGACCGGCTGATCGGCGCCGGTGCCTTCGTCGAACTCCGCGTAGACGCTCGGTTGCGGCAGCGGCAGCGGGACCGACACGACCTTGCGCTTCGGCACCGAGCCGCCGAGCAGGCGCCGGCGCTCGAGCAGGTACTTCACTTCCGGGCTGCTCGCGCCCGGGTGATAGAACGGCGCCTCCTCGAGCTTCGCGTCCGGGATCGGCAAGCCGACGCGGTCGCGGAACTTCTTCAGCTCGTCGAGGCTCATCTTCTTCGTCTGGTGCGTGACGTTGCTCGACTCGATGTTCTCGCCGAGCGTCCAGCCCTTGACCGTCTTCGCGAGGATGACGACCGGCCGGCCCTTCACGTTCACCGCGTGCGCGTACGCCGCGTAGAGCTTGCGGTAGTCGTGGCCGCCGCGCCGCAGGCGCTTGATGTCGTCGTCGCTCAGGTGCTCGACCATCGCCTTCACGCGCGGGTCGCGACCGAAGAAGTGTTCGCGGATGTAGGCGCCCGACTCGGACGCGTACTTCTGGTACTCACCGTCGCACGCGTCGTTCATGCGGTCGACGAGCAGACCTTCGAAGTCCTTCGCCAGCAGGTCGTCCCATTCGCGCGCCCAGACGACCTTGATCACGTCCCAGCCCGCACCGGTGAACGCCGCCTCGAGCTCCTGGATGATCTTGCCGTTGCCGCGCACCGGGCCGTCGAGTCGCTGCAGGTTGCAGTTGACGACGAACACCAGGTTGTCGAGGCCTTCGCGCGCAGCGAGGCGCAGCGCGCCGAGGGCTTCGGGCTCGTCGGTCTCGCCGTCGCCGAGGAACGCCCAGACGCGGCTGTTGCGCGTGTCCGCGAGGCCGCGGGCTTGCAGGTAGCGGTTGAACCGGGCCTGGTAGATCGCGGCCATCGGGCC
>JAEUIB010000273.1 GCA_016795255.1 Planctomycetota bacterium | reverse complement strand
CGGCCTGCTGAAGAGGTCTGCCGCGCAGTCGGCCGACTGCGCGGCAGACTTCTTCAACAGGCCGGGTGAACTTCTCGGTTTGGCCGGGAGCATCGGTCCCGCTCGTCCGTACGGACGGGTGGACCCGACCTTTTCGAGGATGCTCCCATGCTCGCAACCGTGGTGACGACGTTGGCTCTGCTGGTCCCCGGGGACTCGACGTCGGAACGATCGTCGGCCTCGTTCTCGATCACGATGAAGGACGGCAAGGTCGTCGAGCGCAAAGGCGACGAAGCCGCGGTGCTGCGCATGCTCGCGCAGTTCCCGGAGGTCGAGGCGATGCTCGAGCGCTTCGAGCGCGAACAAGGTCTCGGCGCCGGTGGACTCGTGCCGCCGACGCCGCCGCTCGCAGGCGGCGCCGCACCGAGCGCCGACGAACTGCTCGAGCGGGTGCGCCGCATGCAGGCGGAAGCGCTGGCGAAGGCGGCCGAGGAAGCGCGTCGCGCGGGCAAGCCCGGCGCGGCGGACCCGGCCGGTGCGTCGTCCTCGGACAGCACGTCGAGCCGGTCGGAGGACTCGGCCAGCGACTCGTCGTCGTCGTCCTCCGTCGATTCGAGCTCGAGTTCCAGTCAGCAGTCGTCGTCGTCCGACAGCGCGCGGGATTCGCGTCGTTCGTCGGCCGATCGTCGCGCGAAGCGCAACGCGACGAAACCCGATGCGCGCGAGCCCGCGGCGCGGGGGACCGAGCGGCCCGCGGCGCGCGGCACCACGCCGAAACCGAACCCTGGTCGGTCCACGCCGCCGGCGGTGAAGCCGGTGCCGCCGCGTCGAGCCGGCGGATGAAGCAAGCGCGGGACAGCTCGCCCGACCGCGAGTCCACGGACGAATCCGTCGCCGATGCCGCGTTGCTGCGGCGCTCGACGGCCGGGGACGCGCTGGCCTTCGAAGCGCTGATCGAGCGCTGGGGGGATCGAGTCCACGGCTTCGTCCTGCAGTTGCTGCGCGACCGCAGCGCCGCCGACGATGCGACGCAGGAAACGTTCGTGCGCGTGTTCGAGCGCGGAGCGTCGTTCGACGAGCGCCAGTCGTTCGCCGTCTGGCTGCTGCGCATCGCGCGCAATCTCGTGATCGATCGGTTGCGCCGCGGCGCGCTCGAGCGCGAAGCGGCCGCCGACGCCGCGTTGCGAGCGTCGCCGTTCGCGCCGGAACGCGAGCCGTCGGAGCTCGTCGCGCAGTCGGAGTTCGGCGATCGCTTCCGCGCCGCGCTGGCCGAGCTCGCGGAGCCGTTCCGGACCGTGTTCGTGCTGCGCGAATTCGAAGGGCTGAGCTACGAGGAGATCGGCGCGGTCACCGACGTGCCGGCGAAGACCGTGTCGACGCGACTGCATCGCGCGCGGCAACAGTTGCGCGACGCGCTGGGAATGAGCATGGGTACGCGTCGCGACGTGGAGGAACAGGCATGACCTCGGAGTGCGAACGCGTGGTCCCGTTGCTCGGGCCGATGTTCGACGGGCGACTGCAAGCGCCGGTCCGGGGCGCGCTCGTCGCGCACGTCCGCGAGTGCTCCGACTGTCTCGCCGTCGCGCGTGACTTGAAGCGCCTGGCACTGGAAGCGAATCGGATGGCGAAACAGGCGCGAGCTCCCGCGGATCTCGCGGCGCGCGTGCGCGCGTCGATCGAAGCTCGCCGACCCGATGCGTTCTCCGCGTCGCGCGTCCAGCGCGGTTGGCGCCGCGCGCCGCCGGGCGTCCGCTTCGCGGTCGGCGTGGTCGCCGCGGCGTGCGTGTTCGCCGCGGTGTTCGTGGCCGGCTACGCGCGCGGGCGCGCGGCCGCGTCGAGTTCGGATCCACGAGGAACGCCCGATCCGCTGCCGCACTTCGCGTTCGATGGAGCGCCCGAGTCGGCGCCGGCGCAACCGACGTTCGTCGTCGGCTTGCCCACGGCGCTGCCGGCGGCGCAGTCGCCGGCGCAGGCCGGACGCCCCGCGACGAAGCCACTTCCCGCCGACGAGCTGATGCGCGCGTGGCTCGCCGAGCTCGAGCGTCAGGGCTTCTTCATCGGCCCGCGCGTCGACGCAGGATCGTCGCCACCGCGGCGCTGAGGTCGTCCGCGACGCGCAAGCGCTTGCCGAGTCGTGCGCGGGCCTCCGGTTCTTTCTCGCGGCCCTTGCCGGTGCGCACGAGGATCGGCGTCAGCGCGTTGCCTTGCGCGAGCGCGACGTCGCGCGCGTCGTCGCCGATCACGAACGAGCCGTCGAGCGTGAGGTCGAGCACGCGCGTCGCGCGCTCGAGCAGGCCTTGCGCGGGTTTGCGGCAATCACAGGTCTTCGCGTAGCGCGCGACCTTGCCGTCGGGATGGTGGGGGCAGAAGAACAGCGCATCGACGTGAGCTCGGTGCCTCTGCAGTCGCTCGATCAGCGCGCCGTGGATGCGCTCGAGCCCGCGTTCGGTCAGCAAGCCTCGCGCGAGTGCGGATTGATTGGTCAGCACGACGACGTGGTAACCGGCGCGGTTCAGCGCGGCGATCGCGGCGGCCGAGCCCGGCAGCAAGCGCAATTGCGCGACGCGCGTCAGGAAGCCCGGCGTCTCGGCGTTGATCGTGCCGTCGCGGTCGAGGAAGACGGCGCGGCGCGCGCGGGACGTCATGCGCGCGGCGGGAACAGCGCGTCCTCGACCAGTTCGCAGATCGAGTGCGCGGCGACGATGTGGAACTCCTGGATGCGCGGAGTGTGGTCGCTCGGCACGTTGACGAGCACGTCGGCGAGGTCCTTGCACTTGCCGCCGGTGCGACCGGTCATCGCGATCGTCGCGAGTCCGAGCTCGCGCGCGCGGGCGAGGCCGCGGACGACGTTCTCGGAATTGCCGCTCGTCGTGAAGCCGATCGCGACGTCGCCGGGTTTGCCGTACGCCTTGACCAGGCGCGCGAACAGGTCCTGGTACGAGTAGTCGTTCGCCGTCGACGTCAGCGTCGCCTGACCGGCGCCGAGACAGATGGCCGGCAGGCCTTCGTGGTCGCGGTGGAAGCGATTCGTGAACTCGCCTTCCATGTGCAGCGCGTCGGAGAACGAGCCGCCGTTGCCGAACAAGAGCACCTTGCCGCCGGTTTGGTAGCAGCGCAGCACGACGTCGGCGGCGCGGGCGACGATGCGCGGGAACTCGGCTTTCAGCGCCTGCGCCAGCGCGTCGTGCTCGGCCAGGATGCGCCCGATCTGGGCCTCGGCGGCCGCGATTGCGGGCGTCGGTGGGGCGGCGGGACCACGCGTCGTGTCGGCGGGAGGAGTCATCGAGCCTTGATTCCGCTTCGTTCCGGTCGAGAATGCGGCCGGATCATAGTCGATGGACCCCCTCCCATCCTGTGCTCCGTACGGAGTCCGTCGTGTCCGAGACCAGGGATGTCGCACCGTCGCCCCAAGGAGGGGAATTCACGCCGCTCGAGCGGACCTGCCACCCGCTGAAGGTTCTGATCGTCGACGACGAGGAGTCCATCCGCGTCACGCTCGACGACGCGCTCGCGGGGGTCGGGCACCGCGTCGTCGCCGCCGCGGACGGCCAGCAAGGGTTGGTCCGCCTGCAATCCGATGCGTTCGACGTCGTGATCACCGACGTCCGCATGCCAGGCGCGACCGGGCTCGACGTGCTGCGCGCCGCGCGCGAGAAGCACGGTTCGACCGAGGTCATCCTGATGACCGCGTACGGCACCGTCGACACGGCGGTCGACGCGATGCGCCAAGGCGCGTTCCACTACGTGCTGAAGCCGTTCCTGAACGAAGAGCTCGTGTTGCTCGTCGAACGCATCGCGCGGATGCGCGAGCTCGAGGACAAGAATCGCGCGTTGTCGGAGGACCTCGGGCGGCTCGACGGCTTCGAGAACGTGAGCGGCTCGTCGCCGCCGATGAACGAAGTCGTGAAGACGGTGCGCACCGTCGCGACGACCGACGCGTCGATCCTGATCGAAGGCGAGAGCGGCACCGGCAAGGAA
>JAEUIB010000265.1 GCA_016795255.1 Planctomycetota bacterium | reverse complement strand
GGCGGTCCGGAGTCGCCGGCCGCCGACGGCGCCAGCCTCCCCCCGGCCTGGCCGCTCGACGACGGCATCGCCGGCATCGTCCGCTGGCTCGACGCGATCGCCGGCCCCGGGACCATCGCCCTCGCGCCGGAGGCCGCGGACACCGTGAGTCGACTCCCACCGCGCCCGGATCGCGGATGGGTCGCGCACGACGCGCTGCGCGGCAGGCAGGCGTCGTCCGTCGTGGCGTGGTTGCGCCCCGCCGGGCCGACGCTCGACCCTCACGCCGACCGGGACGCGACGCCGGTGCTGCGCGACTCCGCGCTCGTCGTCGAACCTCTCGACCTCTGGCGCGTCACACCCGACGAACTCGCCGCGTGGCTCGCCGTGCGACCGGATGCGTTCGTCGTCGTGTTCGGCCGCTTCGCCGCGCGCGTCACCGGGCGCGCGACCCTCGACGCCACCGACCGCGGTCCCGTGCTCGCGTTCACGCCGTCGAACGCTTCCGTCCCGACCGCACCGCCCCACGCGACCGATCCGACGCTACGAGCCGAAGCGCGCACTCGGCTGGTCCCGGACCTTCCGCGCACGGGAGCCCGGGCCCTCGAGCACCTCCTCGCGCATGCGCCGGGACTGCGCGCGAACGACGTGCCGGCGCTGCTGGCGCGAGCGCGCGTCGAGCTCGCGCTCGCGATCCTGCGCGACGACGCGGTCGCGGAGGACCACGGGTTCGGATTGCTCGAAGCGACGGACGGCGCCGCGATCCGAGCACTGCGGGCGGAACGAGCGCGAGCTCGGGACCGACTGTGGATCGCTCTGGCGCGGATGCGCGCCGCCGACGCGACCGACGCCGACATCCGATTCCGCTTCGGCACCGTGCTCGGGCGCGGGAACGCGCCGCTCGCCGGCGTCGACGAACTCACGCGCTGCATCGAGTTCCGGCCGACGTTGGTCGACGCGTTCGAAGAACTCGCCCGCGCGTACCTCGGCGCGGCACGACGCAACGAGTTCAAGTGGACGGCGACCGGCGCGCTCGACATCAGCTACGCCGTCGAACGCCTCGTCGTCCTGATGCATCCGGAGCGCGTCGACGAGGCGTCGCAGGCGCGCATGTGGACGCTGCTCGGCCGGGCGCGGCGCGCGAAGGCGCTGCGTCAGTCGGAGGTCACCGCACGGACGCCGCTGCTGAGGGACGCGCTCGGACGATTCCATCGCGCGCTCGAACTGCGACCGGACGATGCCGAGGCGCTGCTGTTCCAAACGCTGGCGCTGCTCGAGCTCGAGGAGACCGCTGCGGCGAAGGCATCCGCGCGTTCCGCCGTCGATGCGGCTCCGCTCGAGCCGCGCGCTCGCGCGGTTCGTGCCGCCGCGATGGTCGCCGCCGATCGTGCGGCGGCGCGCGACGAACTCCGAGCAGCGTTCCGGTTCGGTCTGGCGTTCCCGTCGTCCCGCTCGCGCTGACGGGCCGTGATCTCGTGGGACCGTGCCCGCGCGGCGTCGTCAGACCCGACGCGACACGCAGATCAACGACGCGCCGAACGGCAGCGACACGAAGCGCAGCATCCACGCCTCGATCCGCATCAGCGTCGCGAGCCCCCATTCGACGAACGCCGGGATCGGCACCGTGAAGTCCGACCGCGGTGCCTCGCCCTTGCCGAGCAGCGCGCGCAACTTGCGGAACACGTACAGCGGCGGCGCGAGGAAGAACGAGTAGTACGAGCAACGCTCGATCTTCAGGTTCGACTTCAGCTTCGACGTCAATTCGCCGCGCGTGTACCGGCGCAGGTGATGGAACGCGTCGTCGTGCGGACTCCACAGCGCCATGTAGGCCGGGACCGTGCAGACCAGCGCGCCGCCCTTCCCGAGCACGCGCGAGACTTCCTTCATCGACGCGACGTCGTCGGGGAAGTGCTCGAACGCGTCGAGCGCGAGCACGAGGTCGAACGACCCGTCCTGGAACGGCATCTTCTGCGCGTCCCCGCGGACGATCCGGTCGATGCCGCGCTGCTTCGCGAAGTGGATCGTCTCCTTCGAGATGTCGAGGCCGCGGATCGACCCGAGATCACCGAGGAAGCGGAACGACATCGCGGTCGCGCAAGCGACGTCGAGGATGCGCAACGGGCGGCCGAGGCGAGCCCGCTGTTCCTCGGCGAACCGGCGCACGAGGCGCCGCCTGGCCTTGAACCACCAGTGGGTCTCTTCGATCTCGTATTGGATGGCGAATTCGCGGGGGTCCACGGTCGGAGGATATCCCTCGGTTGGATCGGGTCAAACGGATGGTGAGATCGTTCCGCGGCGTCGCGCATCGGCGCGCACGAGCCACGCCGATCCCACGGCCAGAACGATCAGGATGACGAACAACGACGTGAATCGGCCGATCGCGTCCTGCGGCAGAGTGACGACCGCCGCGGCCGCGAGCATCAGGTGGACGCCCCACAACAGCAACACCGCCGCGACCGGGTCGAGCCCCGCCCCGACGAGCCGATGCGACAGGTGACGGTTGTCGCCATGGAACAGCGGCCGCCGTTCCCGCCAGCGACGGACGACGGAGAACAGCAGGTCGAACAACGGCAGCCCGAGCAACAGCGCGGCCGGCACGAACCCGTGGAGTCCGAGCGTCGACTCCGAGCCCGACAAGAACCCCTCGGTGAACGTGATCGACAGGTAGGCGAGCGCGAACCCCGCGAGGTGCGAACCCGCGTCGCCGAGGTAGATGCGCGCCTTCGGGAAGTTGAACGGCAGGAAGCCGAGCAGCGCGCCGCCCAGTGCTCCGGCGCACAGCGCGGTCCGCGCTTCCGCGCTGCCGAGCCCGAACAGGCCGACGAGCAGCGACGCCGTCGCCAGTCCGGCGCACAGCCCGTTCATGTTGTCGACGAAGTTGACCGCGTTGACGACCGTCAGGAACCACAGCGTGATCGCGACGAGGTACAGCACGTCGCCGGTGCGCGCGTCGAACGTCGCCGCGCGGACGAACGATTCGTGGAACAGGATCACGACGGCCGCGAACTGCGCGAGGAACTTCGGTAACGGACCGATGCGGTCCTTGAACACGTCGTCGACCAGACCGACCAGGAACACGATCGCGGTGACCGCGAGCACGCGCTCGAACCCGCCGAACGCGACGGCGGCACCGTTCGCGCCCACGGCGCGCGCGACGAACACGCCGACGACGGCCGCCAGCGCGACCGCGACGCCGCCGAGCAGCGGAACGGGCGCGCGCTGCGTCTTGCGTCCGCCGGGCTTGTCGACGACGTCGAACTTCAGCGCGACGAAGCGCGCGATGGGCACGATGCAAAGGGCCGCGACGAACGCGACGCCGGCGCCGAGCAGCCCGAGTTCCTGCCCGGCGTTCATATCTGGACGCGGAACAGTTTCCGCACCAGCGGGAACGTCCCGTCGATCTCCGCCAGCACGTCCTCGATCGGGATGTCGTCGTTCAGCGGCAGTCGCTTCAACTGCAGCCGGTCCGTCGACGGCTCGTTGGTGCCGTCGATCGCCGCGCACGCCGACGTGTAGCCGAGCCCGCGCAGCACGTCGAAGCAGTCGTCGTTGTAGTCCCAGCGCCGGCCGAACGGGTACGCGAACGTGACCACCGGGTGCTTCACGCGCTCGGCGATCGCGCGCGTCGAGCCGACGATCTCGCGCTCGACGCCGCCGCGGTCGAGCCGCGACAGGATCTCGTGATGCAGCGTGTGCGCACCGATCTCGACGCCGGCGGCGTCGAGCGCCGCGACCTCGTCCCACGTCAGGTACGCGCTCGCGATCGAGCGGTCGTCGCCGCCGATCGATTCGAGGATCGCGCGCGTGACGCGATCGCGGTCCTGCGGATCGGCGTCGTACTTCAGCACGCGCTTCAGGTCGTACCGCGCACCGAGGTCCGACGTCCCGCCCTTCGCGCGTTGCAGCTTCGCGCGAATCGCCTCCTCGCCGGTGCGCCGCGCGTACTCGTCGGCGAAGAACGTTTCGCCGCGCTTCGCGCAGATGAAGAAGTAGCGATGCATCCACGACGGCGTCCGCGAGCCGACGACCTCGGTCTCGACGAACACCGTGCCGCTCGCGCCGTGGCGCGACAGCAGCGGCAGCGCCTGCGTGTAGTTGTCGCGGTAGCCGTCGTCCATCGTGAACGCGAGCAGGTCGCGCGCGTCTTCGCCGCGATCGAGCGCGGCGACCAGATCGCGGACCGCGACGACCTTGACCCCGCGGCGCTTCAGCGCGCGCAGCAGCGCGTCGACCTTCTCGCACGACGTCTTCATGTCGCTCGGCAGGTAGGCCGTCTCGGGAACGTGGCCGACGCAGTGCGTCATGACGATGCCGCCGCCGCGCGCGCAGCCGAGCTTGCGCAAGAGCAGGCCGAGGCCGAGCCCGTTCAGCGTCGCGAACACGCGGCGCAGGCCCTTCTTCATCGAGTTCTTCGCGCGGGCCAGGCTCATCGGGACTCTCCTCGCGGGGCTTCCGGCGACATGTGCTCGACGTCGCGGTCTCCGTCCAGGATGTACCACGACGCCGGGTCGAGCAGGACGTCGGCGGCGGGAACGCGGAACGACGGCGGGGTCGGGAACGTGCGGACGATGAACGGCGTGACGAAGCGGAACGGCTGGCGCTTCGGGTGCGGGAACAGGCCGTTGCGCGCGAACAACCGCTCGAGCGGCGGGCAGCGCGGGGCCTGGACGTACGCGAGCGGCAGGCCGCGCCCCCGCAGTTCGGCGAGCCCCGCCCGCAGCGAGGCGTCCTCGGCCGCTTCGTCGAGGCCGAGCAGATCGACGACGTAGCCGTTGTCGGCGCCGTCCTCCGTCACCACGTAGCCGACGAGCGCATCGCCGCGCAGGATCGCCGTCGCGCGGTGCTTGCGGGTCGGAGTGTCGACGTACCGCCAATTGAGCCACGCGGCGTCGCGAACGCCGATCAACGGCAGGCGGGCCTTCGTCGACTCGAACAATCGGGTCACGCGCTCGTCGAAGCGCGGGATCGGCTGCGCGACGTGGGAACCGAGGTCGAACTTCGGACGCTTGCCGAGCATCGCGAGCGCCGGCCCGACGAACGGCGCCAGCACGCCCGCGGCGCCGCCGAAGCGGCGCGCCAGCGAGCGCTTCACGTCGAACACCGCGAGCCACGTGCGGTACGGACCGATCTCGCGCCAGCCGTTCTTCAGGAAGCCGTGATGGCTCTGGCGCCCCGCGGTCGCGAAGCACGCCGGCACGCCGCGCTGGCCGGCCGTCTCGGCGCACAGGTCGTCGAGCCCGGTGAAGATGCCGCGCTTGCGGAACGACGGATGGACCATCGCGTCGGACGCCTGCGCGATCTCGACCGGCGCGCCGCGCCACGTGAACCGGCGATAGACGTACGAGTACGCGCCGGCCGGCTCGCCCTGCGGGCCCTCGGCGAGCAACGTCGTCGACACGCCGTGCGGCGAGTCGAAGTACTTCCAATGCGCGGTGCGCGCGTCCTTCGACTTGCGGAACGCCTCGTTGAACAGCCCGATCAAGCGATCGGCGTCCGCCTTGCCGGCGGTGCGTACCGAGAGGCCGCCGGTCCGTTGCGTGAACGACTCGCTCACGACGTGGCTCCGACCAACTGCGCGTAGAGCTGCTCGACGCGCGCGGCCTGCGTCGCCAGCGCGAACTCGGTCGTCACGCGCTGGCGCGCTTGCGAGCCCATGCGCTCGCGCAACGCGTCGTCCTTCAGCAACGGCGTCAGCGCGGCGACCAACGCGTCGACTTGCATCGGGTTGACGTGGAATCCGGACACGCCGTGCTCGACGACGTTCTTCGGTCCGCCGAAGTACGACGTGACCGCCGGCTTGCCGCGCAGCATGCCTTCGGCGTTGATCAGACCGAACGATTCGAAGATCAGCGACGGCGTGCAGATCACGTCGCTCGCCGCGTACGCCTCGTCCATGTCGGCCTGGCTCAGCCAGCCGGTCGTCACGATCGCGTCGCCGATCCCGAGTTCGTGCGCGAGCTCGATCATGCGGTTCTCGTACGCGTCACCGCCGGAGCCGGCGACCAGCAGCGCCGCTTGCGGCACGTCGGCGCGGATGCGCGCCATCG
>JAEUIB010000260.1 GCA_016795255.1 Planctomycetota bacterium | reverse complement strand
CGGGCGACGTCTCAGGTCTCGGTCACCGGGTCTCGTCCTCGGGTCTCGGTGATCGTTCCCTGAGAGCGCGCACCTCTGCATCCCAACCAGACCAGTCGCGCTCTCCTGCCGGTCGTGCGAAGCACGATCGCGAGCACCGCGAGCGAACACGGTCCGCGCGAAGCGCGGTCGGTCGGCGCGCATCGCGCCGTCGGTCCCCGGTCACCGGTCCCGGTCACCGCTCACCGGGTCTCGGGTCCGGCTCCGCCCTCGCCACTTCACGTCCCCGGCTCTGCTACCCTTCGGCCCGGCACCTGCTCCCGTTCCCCCCTCGACGGAACTCCATCACGTATGTCCCGCACTTCTTGGCTACGCCGCGCGCTCGCGTCGGCGTCGTGTGTCTTGCTCGCTGCCTCCGCGTTCGCCGCCGGTCCTTACGTCTTCCATCAGACGACGCTCGAGAACGGCTTGCGCGTGATCGTCCACGAGGACCGCTCGTGCCCGATCGCGGCGGTGCAGGTCTGGTACCACGTCGGTTCGAAGAACGAGGACCCTGAGCGCCAGGGCTTCGCGCACATGTTCGAACACATGATGTTCCGCGGGACCGATCGGCTCGGGCCGGAAGCTCACTTCGAGTACATCCGCGGCACCGGCGGCGACTGCAACGCGTTCACTTCGTTCGACAACACGACGTACGTGCAATCGGTGCCGAGCAACCAAGTTCCGATGGTGCTGTGGCTCGAAGCCGAGCGCATGGCGGCGCTGAAGGTCGACCAGGCCGGCTTCGACACCGAACGCGCCGTGGTCGAAGAGGAAGCTCGCCTCGGCAAGAACCAGCCGTACGGCTCGGTGATGGAGAAGGTCCTCGAGCGCGTGTTCACGACGCATCCGTACCGCTGGTCGCCGATCGGCAAGATCGAGCACCTGCGCCGCGCGACCGCCGAGGAACTGCTGCGCTTCTGGGAGACGTACTACGTCCCGAACAACGCGGTGCTCGTCGTCGTCGGGGACGTCGACCACGAAGCGGTGTTCGCCGAAGCGAAGCGCGCGTTCGGCTGGATCCCGCGCTGCGACGATCCCCCGCGCGTCACGGTGAAGGAGCCGCTGCCCGGCTCGCCGCAGACGATCGAACTCGAGGAGACGACCGGCCCGGTGCCGATCGTCGCCGCCGCGTACCGCACCGTCGGTCAGAACCACCCCGACGCGACCGCGATCGACTTGCTGATGGCGATCCTCGGCGGCGGCGAGAGCAGCCGCCTCTACCGCAAGATCGTCGACGACGAGGAAGCCGCGGTGATCGCCGCGGCCGGCGCGTTCTCGCTCGAAGACGACGGCGTCGCCGCGGCCGGCTGCGCGCTGATGCCGTTCGGCAACGCGACGAAGGTGTTCGAGCTGATCGACGCCGAACTCGAAGCGATCAAGTCCGGCGGCGTCACCGAAGCCGAACTCGCGAAGGCCAAGAGCAACATGCTGAAGGGCTTCGTCGGTCAGTGGAAGACCGTCGAGTCGAAGGCGAACGCGATCGGCACGTCCGCGCTGTTCCACGGCGGCGTCGAGCACCTAAATCGCCGCGCCGAGTTGTGCGAGAAGGTCACGATCGCCGACGTCCAGCGCGTCGCGAAGGAGTACCTCGTCCCCGAGCGCCGCTACTCGGTCCACATCAAGCCGACGCTCGGCGGCATGCTGAAGACGCTCGTCGGCGGCCTCGGCAACAAGGGCGAGAGCGCCGACGAAACGCCGAACAAGAAGACCGAGGTCGCGTCCGACGTGCCGCCGCCGGCGCGCCGCGGCAAGAAGGCCGAAGCGAAGCGCCCGGCCGACTTCCCCGAGAAGCCGCCGGTGCAAGACCTCGTCGCCGCCGACGTGAAGATGGAAGGCGTCAGTCGTCGCCTCGACAACGGCATGGAAGTCGTCGTCGTCGAGAACCACGAAGTGCCGCTCGTCACCGTCCGCCTCGGCGTGCTGAACGGCGCGTACGAGGAAGCGAAGGTCGGCGCCGGCTCGTTCGCCGCGTCGATGCTGACGAAGGGCACGAAGACCCGCACCGCGCAGCAGATCTCCGAAGAGCTCGAAGCGAACGCGCTGTCGCTCGGCGCCGACGCCGGGCTCGATTCGGCGGGCGTGTCGGGCAACGCGCCGGCGTCGCGACTGCCGAAGCTGATGGAGCTGCTGTCCGACGTCGTGAAGGCGCCGAAGTTCGACGCGAAGGAGTTCGACAAGCTGAAGCGCCAGACGCTGACCGGCATGTCGATCGGCGAGAAGCAACCGGCGTCGATCGCCGAGCGCGAGTTCGCGAAGGCGCTGTACGGCGCGTTCCCGTACGGCCGGCCCGACGGCGGCACCAGCGACGACGTCGAAGCGCTGACGCTCGACGACTGCAAGTCGTGGTGGTCGAAGACGGTCGCGCCGAACCGCGCGGTGCTGTACGTCGCCGGCGACGTGAACCCCGACGACGTGTTCGATCTCGCCGACGCGCTGTTCTCCGATTGGGACGGCGAAGCGGCCGCGATCGCACGCCCGAAGGAGATCGGCCCGCCGCCGAGCGCGACGAGCATCGTGCTGGTCGACGTCCCCGGCTCGATCCAGAGCCAGATCCGCGTCGGCCATCGCGGCATCGACCGCTCGAACCCCGACTGGTTCACGAGCCGCGTGCTGTCGCAGATCTTCGGCGGCGCATTCAACTCGCGCCTGAACGAAGTGATCCGCGTGCAGAAGGGCCTGACCTACGGCGCGCGCGGCGGCTTCCAGTCGCGCAAGCTCGACGGCCAGTTCTTCGTGTCGACGTTCAGCAAGACCGCGACGACCGTCGAGGCCGTCGAAGCGATCCTCGGTGAGATCCAGCGCATGCGCGACGAAGCGCCGAGCGACAAGGAACTGACGCAAGCGCGCAGCTACCTCGTCGGTTCGTTCGCCGGCGATCACGAGACGCCCGAGTCGATCGTCGGCGAGCTGTGGTCGCAGCGCGTCAACGACTTGCCCGCCGACTACGCGACGCAGTTCCTGAAGTCGGTCGTCAAGACGACGGCCGCCGACGTCCAGCGCGTCGCGAAGGACCGCATCGACCCGAGCAAGCTGTCGATCGTCGTCGTCGGCGACGCGTCGAAGATCAAGGAAGGGCTCGAGAAGTTGGCGCCGGTGACGGTGCTCGACGAGAAGGGCCAACCGAAGGTCGACGCGCCGAAGCCTGCGTCGGAGGGCGACGACGCCGACGACGCCGACGACGAAGAGGACGAGGGCGGCTGAAAGCACGCGACGAGTTCCCGCGCACGGTCGGAGTCGGCCGCGACGAGTGCTCTCCGCCGGGTTCACGGGGCTCCTCGGACCCTTTGCTCGGACCTTCCATGGATCCCTGCTCGTCGCACGGTTCGACGGGCAGGGATCCCTGATTTCGTGACGGACCCGTCATCCCCCGACGGCCGGACGAAACCCGACTTTCGGCGACAGTCGCGGGCTGCTCACCGCGCATGACCGTCCGGAACCCGGATCCGGCGTCTCGAAATCGAGAGAGCAGCCACGTCGGAAGCCCGCGGTTGGCGCGTTCGAACCGACTGGCACTGCGCTTGTTCGGGGATCGCGGTCGTTCTCCCCGGCCGGCTGCGAATCCATGTCGCCGATGCGTCTCCACCTCATCCTGCTGCTGCTGGCGGTCGCCGCCGGTCACCTCGGTCTGCTGCGGCTGTGCTGCGGCACGTCGCCCGACGCGCGTGCGTCCGGCGCGTCCGAGTTCTCGGTCGTCGTCCGCACGGCGCCGAACTTGTCGCCCGACGGGCACGAGGCCGCCGCGTTGGTCGAGCGCCTCGCGCGCATCGGCGTCACGCACGTCATCGCGCAGTTCAAGCAGGACGAGACCGACGAGTTCGAGGGTGGCCTCGCGTTCTTCCCGAGTCGCGTCGCGCCGGTCGCCGCCGGCTACGAAGCCGACCCGCTGCGCGCGCTGATCGACGCGTGTGCGAAGCACGACATCCGCGTGTCCGGCTGGGTGCCGACGCTGCATGATCCGGCCGCGGTCCGCCAGCATCCGGAGTGGGGCGCGCATTGGCTCGCCGAGGACGAAGTGCGCGTCGATGCACAGCCCGGTTGGTTGTGTCCGCGCGCGGACGATGCCGTCGCGTACGAGGCGGCGATCCTCGCCGAAGTGACGCGCGACTATCCGCAGCTCGACTCGCTCTACATCGACTTCATCCGCTACGACGGCGATCGCTCGTGCGCGTGTTCGCGCTGCCTCGACGCGTGGGGCGGCGACGCCGCGGCGCTCGAAGCCGCGACGCACGAACGCGGACGAGCCCGCCCGTGGCGCCGTTGGGTCGAGCGCCGCGCCGACGCGATCGCGTCGGTCGTCGAGCGCCTCGCGGACGCGGTCGGTCGAGAACGCCCGGAGGCATGGCTCGGCGCGTTCGTGCTGCCGTTCTCCGCGACGGCCTACGACGAGGACACGCAGACCGGACAGGACTACGTGCGCCTCGCGGACGCCGGCCTCGACGAACTCGTCGTGCTCGGATACTGGGACGATTGGGGCAAGGACCCGCAGTGGACGCGTGACCAGCTCGACGGAGCTCGCGACCAACTCGACGGCGACTGCGAACTCGCCGTCGCGCTCGACGCCGATCAGAGCGTGCTGCGTACGCGCCTGACGCTGGACGCGCTCGACGACTGCCCCGAGGACGCGACGTGGTTCGAGTACGGCGCGTGGGACGACGCGCGCTGCACGACGCTGCGCACGAGCCTCGACGCGCGCGCAAGGGACGGCGCCCTCGACGCTCCGCCGTGGTTCGACGTCGCGATCCGCGTCGACACCGAGCCGGACTCCGATCGCCGCTACGACACGGTCGAGCCGGCGATGATCACGACGCTGATCGAGCGCTTCCGCGCCGCCGCGGTCCCGGCGACGTTCGTCACGTGCGGACGACTGCTCGAGCTCGATCCGGCGCCGATCCTCGCGGCGCACGCGGCGGGTCACGAGATCGCGGTGCATGCGTACGACCACGAGCAACTCGATGCGTTGTCGGACGACGAACAGACGGCCGTGCTCGAGAAAGCCGCGGCGGCGTTCCGCGACGCGGGGCTGTCGCCGCGAGGCTTCGCCGCACCGCGCAACGGCATCACCGCGCACGCGCGCCGCGTGCTGCTCGACCACGGCTATGCGTGGGACGGCTCGGAGGCCTGTGATCCGACGCACGCGTTGCTCGACCCGTTCGAGTTCGTCGACGGCGCGCGCTCGCTGATCGTGCTGCCGTTCGCGATGCCGAACGATTGGGACGCTCGCGCGATCGAAGGCATCGACGCCGACGCGATGGCCGAGCGCTGGCTCGCCGCGCTGGATGCGGCGCGCGCGTCGGGAAGCCCGTTCTTCGTGCTCGACGTGCATCAGTGGCTCGTGACGCGGCCGGACAACCTGGCGGCGCTGGTGCGGTTCATCGACGAGGCCAAGGCGCGGCCCGGCGTTCGATTCGTCACGTGCTCGGCGATGGCGAACGACGCGCGCGAACGCTTGGTCGACGCGGCGACGTCCTCGCGGCGCAGCGTGGCCGACGCCGAGTTCGCGGACGGGCCGCCGTGAACGACCTCCCCGGAAC
>JAEUIB010000200.1 GCA_016795255.1 Planctomycetota bacterium | reverse complement strand
CCCCCGCCGGGACCCTCGTCCTCGAGTCTCCGCCCGGTTTCTCGCCGTCGCTGGAAGGTCTTTCTGCAGAACGATTTCGAGAATACGGCGAGACAGTGCTCCATTTTCTGCGGCGCGACTGATCGTCCTCAAGCGACCCCTGTTCGCGGTCGATAGGTGCCCCGCATCCAGGTTTTGGAGCACCGCGTTTCGACAGCGTCGTTCGTTGTTTCCCTTCCTCGAGCACCGCACGCACAACCTCGGAGACCGCACCATGAACCGCTCGAGCATCGACCAAATGTTGTTCGGGATTCCCGACCGCCCGATGGAGCGCTCGGAACGACTCGAATGGATCAAGAAATGCATCCGCGATGACGATTACATCAGCGAGGACCGGCTCGACGCCGCCCTCGAGCGGATGCTGGAAGAGATCCAGCACGGGTCAAGCTGATCGTGGGGCGCCCTCCGTTCCGCCGTCCCACGCGTTCGGAGGGTCGAGAATGAAGTTCGGGTTTTCGTGGCTCGTGACGCTCGCGCTCGCAGCGCCGGCGTTCGGGCAACATTCGACGATCGTCCCCGGCATGTGCGTGCCGGAGGACCACATCATCAACGGGTCGCTCGAAGCGATGCGAGCGCAGCCGGAGACGTACCTCAACCAGAAGGTCCGTTTCGAGGCGCGCTTCCACCGCACGGGTGACGTGTATCAGCCGTTCTATACGGTGTTCGACGCGTTCCAGCACATGAACTTCTCGGCGTGGGATGGCGCAACCGACATCCACACGAAGGCCGGGTTCATGAACCACCACGCGTTGATGTACGTCGCCAAGACGAACATCGACGCCGTGGAGAACCTGGGCCGCCTCGGCAAGTACGAGGCGTTCCTGTGCGTCGGTGTCGTGCGCAGCGTGTTCGACGGTCAGGCGTTCATCGAGATCGTCGACATCGATCGCTGCTTCGAGGCGCCGAAGGATCCGACGTGCTGCGACGTGCACGCGAAGGAAGAAGCGGGCCGCGCCGGCCACGCGACGACCGAAGCGGTGACGCCGAACGCGGCGACCGAGTCGGTGTCGGTCGAGCGCGAAGCCGAGGCTTCGAGCGAGCCGAGCACGACCACGGAAGCGGGTACGGAGCCGGTCGCGGCGGTCGAGCCCACCACGGCCACCGCCGAGCCGACGCCGGAGACGACTCCGACGTCGAAGTGAGCGTCGCGGACGCGACGAAGGACCCGGCGGCGCGCTCCCCCGAGGGCGCCGCCGGGTCTCGTCGTTGCAGGATCGTCCGCGTGAACGCCGGGCGCTGCATTCCGATCGCCGCCCGGTATCCTCCGGCCGCTCGGCGCGTCTCCAGCGAGAACGCGGCGTCGGACCCTCGCACCATGCTCGTCGAACTCGAAATCGAAAACCTGGCGCTCGTGAATCGCCTGCGCATTCCGTTCACCGATGGGCTGAACGCGCTGACGGGCGAGACCGGGGCCGGCAAGACGCTCGTCCTGCGCGCGATCGAACTGCTGCTCGGCGATCGAGCGGATCGCCACGAGTTGCGCACCGGGACCGATCACTGCCGCGTCGCGGCGCTCGTCCGCGTTCCGGCGCGCCTGCGCGAAACGGTGGCGCCGCTGCTCGAGCCGGCCTCGCTCGACGACGACGGCGAACTCGTGCTGTCCCGCACCATCGGTGCCGACGGCAAGAGCCGCTGCCACGCGAACGGCCGCCTCGTCCCGCTGGCGACGCTGAAGGCCGTCGGGACCCGCGTCTTCGAGCGCATCGGCCAGGGGGAAGCGGTCGCGCTCGAAGCGCCCGCGGAACGGGCGCGCCTGCTCGACGCGTTCGGCGGATCGTCGGCCGAGCGCCAGGCGTACGTGGACGCGCTGTCGCACGCACGCGCGCTGGCGGCCGAAGCCGAGCGCCTCGCGTCCAGCACCGCGGAACGGCAGCGCCGTCTCGACTTCCTGCGGTTCCAGAACGACGAGATCGCGGCGGTCGACCCGAAGCCCGGCGAGCTCGCCGAGCTCGAACGCCGCATGGCGATCCTCGATCGCGCGCAGGCGATCTCGACCCTGACGCAGGAAGCCGTGTTCGCGCTGAACGACGCCGACGGCTCGATCGTCGAGCAGCTCGGTCGGTTCGCGCATCGCGCCGGCGAGCTCGCGGACGCCGGCTTGCTCGAACCTGCACGCGCCGCGCTCGAGCGCGCGCTGACCGAACTCGAAGAGGCGATCGCCGCGTTCCGCGCGGCGGCCAACTCGGCGGAGCTGGATCCGCGTGAGGCCGATGGCGTCGAACGGCGTCTCAGCGACGTCCGCCGGCTGCTCGATCGCTACGGCGGCGACGAGGCCACGCTCGAAGCTCGACGCTCGGAGATCGCGCGCGAACTCGACGACGTCGAGCACGCCGATTCGCGTCGCGACGACATCGCGCGCGAGCTCGCCGAGGCGGACGCCGCACTCGCGGCCGCCGGCGCCGCGCTCCGCAGCGCGCGCGAGAAGTCGGGCAAGAAGCTCGCGGAAGCCGTCAAGGCTCGACTGCGTGAACTCGGGATGGAGCAAGCGCGGTTCACGGTCACGCAGACGCCGCACGACGGCAAGACGGCGCTCGAGCGCGCACGCCCCCACGGCCTCGCGACCGTCGAGTTCATGCTGGCCGCCAACCCCGGCCACGACGCGCAACCGCTGTCGCGCGTCGCGAGCGGCGGCGAGAACGCTCGCATCGCGCTGGCGCTGCAGTCCGCGCTCGGCCAAGCGCTCGACGTCCCGGTGCTCGTGTTCGACGAAATCGAATCGGGCATCGGAGCGCGCCTCGGGGAAGCGCTCGGCTCCGTGCTGCGGCGTTTGGCCGACGGGCGGCAGGTCCTCGTCGTCACGCACCTCGCGCCGGTCGCGGCGTTCGCGCGCGCGCATCTGCGCGTCGAGAAGCGCGTCGTCGGCGGCGTCGGCGAGACGTTCGTCCACGCGCTGAGCGCGGCGGAACGCGAGGTCGAGCTCGCCGCGATGATGCGCGGTCGGACGGCGTCGGACGTCACGCGGCGCGAAGCGCGCCAACTGCTCGACCGCGCTTCGGGAGCCGACGCATGACCTCGCTGACGAAGCTCGACCGCGCGCCGCGCGAGCGGCCTTGGGGCGGCGACGGCATCGCGGCGTTCGGGCTGCCCGCGCCGGCGGGCAAGCGCATCGGCGAATGGTGGGTCCGCACTCCGGCCGTTCCGTTGCTGGTCAAGTTGCTCGACGCGCGCGAGGACCTGTCGATCCAACTCCATCCGGACGACGCGACGGCGCGCCAACTGAATCTCGGGCCGACCGGGAAGACCGAAGCCTGGTACGTGCTCGACGCGGCCCCCGGCAGCCGCATCCTGCTCGGACTGCGCGAGGGCGTCACGGTCGACGCGTTCCTCGACGCCGCGAAGCGCGGCAACGGCGTCGACGCGCTGCTGAACGAGATCACGCCGTTGCGCGGCCAACTGCTGTCCATCCCGCCGGGCACGATCCACGCGATCGGCGCCGGATGCACGCTGCTCGAGGTCCAGCAGGACAGCGACCTCACGCTGCGCGTGTTCGACTGGAACCGGCAGCCGCCGCGCCCCCTCCACTTGGCGGAAGCGCGGACGGTCCTGGAGCGCGCGGCACTCGCTCCGATGGGCGTCGGGCCTTGCGTGATGCTGACGCGATCGCTGACCTGCCCGTACTTCGACCTCGAAGTGGCGCACGTGACGCACGCGACCGAGTTCACGGTCCACGCCGACGAAATCTGGTTCGTCGCGCACGGCAGCGCCGAATTCGCACTGGGACCGGACACGATCGTCCTGCAAGCTGGGGAGTTCGTCCTCGCGACACGCGGCGCATTGACCGTTCGCCCCACCGGGGCGACGGAGCTGATCCGAACCCGCGCGCGTGCGCACGGAACGACCTGAAGCGGAACGGAAACGACGATGTTGGAACGACTCCAGAAGGTGATGGCCCGCGGCGGCGTGGGCTCGCGCCGCTACTGCGAAACGCTGATCGAGGGCGGACGCGTCCGCGTGAACGGCAAGCCGGTCACCGAACCCGGGACCAAGGTCGACCCGAACGTCGACGAGGTCGTCGTCGACGGCAACAAGATCAAGACCCAGTCGCTCGTGTACTTCCTGCTGTTCAAGCCCGCGCACACGATCTGCTCCGCGCGGCCCGAGAACGGCCGGCCGAGCGCGCTGGCGCTCGTCCCCACTCCCGCCGGTGAGCGCGTGTTCTGCGTCGGTCGCCTCGACGACGATTCCGAGGGCGCGCTGATCCTCACCAACGACGGCGAGTTCTGCAACCTCGTGACCCACCCGCGCTACGGCGTCGAGAAGACCTATCGCCTGCGGGTCCGCGGCCGCGCGTCGCCCGAACTGCTCGAGAAGGTCCGCAAGGGCGTCCACCTCGCCGAAGGGCGCACGGCCCCGGCGCGCGTCAACGTCGTCAAGCGCGGCCGCGAGATGTCGATCCTCCACGTGACGCTGCGCGAGGGCAAGAATCGGCACCTGCGTCGCGTGTTCGCGAAGGTCGGGCTCGACGTGCAAGACCTGCTGCGGACGCACATCGGCGACATCACGCTCGGCCGCCTGAAGGCCGGCGAATGGCGGCCGTTGTCGCGACAGGAGATCGAAGGGCTGAAGAAGCTCGCGACGGCCGGCCCGCGCCTGCCCCGCACGCGGGTCCACGCGCCAAGACGCGCCGGCGCGCCGACCACGGCCGAAGGCCAGGACCCCGAAGCGGGAGACGACTGAAACCCATGGACGCGTCGTTCCGCGCACGCGCTCTCGCCTACCTGCGCTTCGACGGCGACGACGAAGCGGCGCTCGTGCGCCTGCAGCCGGCGTTCGCGCGCAACGAGGAGCGACTGCTCGACGACTTCTACGGGCGCGTGCTGAACGACGCCGACGCGCGCGCCGTGCTGCGCGACGAGCGCATGGTCGACTCGCTGCGCGAGTCGCTGCGACACTGGGCGCGCTCGCTGCTCGAACCGCCGTACGACGACGCCTACGTCCAGAAGCGTGCACGCATCGGCCAGCGCCACGTCCAAGTCGGACTGCCGCAGCGCTTCATGCCGCTGGCGATGAACGCGATGCGCATCCATCTGCATCGCGTCGCGATCGAGGTCGAGGGCGCGGACCACGACCGCTTGCTGCGGGCGATCGGCGCCATCGACAAGTTGCTCGACTTCGAACTCACGGTGATGCTCGAGACGTACGCCGCCGACTGGGGAGCGCGACTCGTCCGCACCGAACGCCTCGCGACGATCGGCCAGCTCGCGGCCGGAGTCAGCCACGAGCTGAAGAACCCGATCGGCGTCGTCAACACGAGCCTGCTGCTGCTGAAGCAGCGCTTGCCGCAGGACGTGTCGGTCGCGATCCAGAAGCCGGTCGAGCGCATCACGCGCGCCGCGCGCCACGCCGCGGACCTGTGCACGCAGTTGCTCGAGTTCGCCCGCACGAAGGAACCGCGGCTGCAGCGCGTCGCGCTCGAGGAACTGTTCGCCGACGCGATCGCCCACGTCGATCGGCCCGAGACGGTGACGATCGTGACGTCGATCGAACCGAAGGAAGCCTCCGCCGTCCTCGACGCCGCCGACATCTCGCGCGCGCTGACGAACCTCCTGCGCAACGCCGTCACCGCGATCATCGACACCGAGCGCGCGGGCACGATCCGCCTGCACGCGGAGTCGACCGACGAGCTCGTCGTGTTCACGATCGCCGACGACGGCCCGGGCATCCCGCTCGAGCTGCAGACGCAGATCTTCGAGCCGCTGTTCACGACGCGCTCGAACGGAGTCGGCTTGGGACTCGCGCTGTGCCGTGACATCGCGACGGCGCACGGCGGCTCGATCGACGTCCACTCGGATCCCGGACACGGGGCGACGTTCACGCTGCGGTTGCCGCAGCGGGCTTGAGCGACTCCTCGGCGATCCGTTGTTCGCGGCGCGGAGAGCTCGTCGAGCTCACGCTCCGTTGCCGGAGTTCGATCGCGGCTCGGGTTCGCGCGGCAACTCGACCGTGAATCGAGCTCCGCCCAGTTGCGGCGCCTTGCCCGGCCGGACGGTTCCGCCGTGCGCGTCGATGACCTTCTTCACGATCGCGAGTCCGAGCCCGGTCCCGCCCTTCTTCTTGGTGAAGAACGGCTCGAACAGGCGCCCGACGTCGTCGATCGCGATGCCCTTGCCGTCGTCGTCGACGTGGATGATGCATCGCGCCGGATCGGCGAGCACCCGGACGACGACGTGCCCGCCCTCGGGGACCGCGTGCAGCGCGTTCTCGGCGAGGTTCGACAGCGCGGAGAACAGGCGGTCGCGTTCGCCGACGACGTGCGCTTCGTCGACGCGCAGCTCGAGATCGAGGTGGCGACCTTCCGACGCCGGCCAGCGACGCCCTTCGCGAACGACGTCGCGGCACAGTCCGACGACGTCGATGGTCGCCTCCGCCGCGTGCTTCGGCTTCGCCCACGACAGCAGGTCGGCCAACGTCGCGCTCATCCGGTCGGCGAGCTGCAGCATCTCTTGGACGTTCTCGCTCTCCTCGGAGCCGGCAGGGAGACGCTTCAGCATCATCTGTGCGAGCGCTCGCACCCCGGCGATCGGGTTGCGGATCTCGTGCGCGACGATCGACGCCATGCGGCCGAGCATCGCGAGGCCTTCCGATTCGGCGAGGCGGCGCTCGAGCTGCATGCGGTCCGACAGGTCGATGACCTGCACGAGGACGAGTCGTTGCGGCGCCTGAGCCACGACCGACGCGCGAACCGTGAAGAAGCGCGAAGCGCCCGAGTCGTCGCGCACCGTCAGCGACGCTTCGGTCGACCGGTTGTGCTCCAGCGCCCCGTGGACCAGCGCGGCGGCGTCGAGCCGCTCGCGCACGACGGGAGCGACGAGCTCGGTCAGTGTGACGCGGCCGAGCGCCAGCGGATCTTCGGGACAGAACAGCGGGTCCTCGCGGTTGACGCTCTGGATCTCGAGGCGCTCGTTGACGAGCAACAACAGGTCGGGAAGGGCGCGCAGGATGCCCTGCTGCGTCGTCCGTAGGCGCCGGTTCTCGCGCTTCAGCCGCGCGGTCTCGGCGGCGCGCCGCAGCGCGTCGAGCAACTGTTCGGGGTCCTGGTCCTTCGTGAAGAACCCGAACGCACCCTCGTTCAGCACGGCGACGGTGTTGTCGAGCGACGCGAACGCCGTGACGACCACCGACACGAGATCGGGTTGCGCCCGTCGCGCCGCGGCCAGGAAGTCGAGACCGCTGCCGTCCGGCAGTCGCTGATCGAGCACCGCGACGTCGATCTCTTCGCGCGTCAGGACTCCGAGGGCCTCGCGCAAGCTCGACGCGACCGTCGACTCGTAGCCCGCGGCGGCTCCGAGGTCGGCGACGTTGTCGGCGAAATCACGATTGTCGTCGACGATGAGCAGTCGAACGCGCTCGTGAGGACTGACCGGTTCGATCAATCGGGATCCCTTTCCGCAGTCTCGACCGGGCTGTCCTCCGCCGAGTCACCCTTGCCGTCGCGCGTCCGGATCCAGCGATCGAGGCCGTACTTGTGCACCCAGTACCGAACCTGGTCCCGGTGGATCCCGAGCAACCGCGCGGCGTGGCTCTTGTTGCCCTGCGTGCGTTCGAGCGCTTGGTCGAGCAGGTCGCGGACGACGTCGTCGACGACCAGACCCGCGGTCGGGAGTTCGAGCAGCCGGCCGGGCTTGTGCGTCGCTCCGGCGCCGCCGCGGACCGAGACCGGGAGATCGGCGATCGTCAGCGACGGTCCCGACGACAGCAGGACCGCGCGCTCGACGACGTTCTTCAACTCGCGGACGTTGCCCGGCCACGGATGGCGCCGCAGCAACTCGAGCGCGTCGCCGTCGAATCCACCGATGCTCTTCTTCAGCTCCTCGGCGTAACGACGTTCGAAGAAGCGCACGAGATCGACGACGTCCTCCGGTCGTTCGCGTAGCGGCGAGATCTCGACCGGGATCACGTTCAGTCGGTAGTAGAGGTCGCTGCGGAAAGCGCCGTCCTGGATCGCGCGCTCGAGGTTCTTGTTCGTCGCGGCGATGATGCGGACGTCGACCGTGATGTCCTTCAGTCCGCCGACGCGGCGGAACTGCTTCGACTCGAGGAACCGCAGCAACTTCGCCTGCAGGCCGAGCGACATGTCGCCGATCTCGTCGAGGAAGATCGTGCCGCCGTTCGCCTGTTCGAAGAGTCCGATCTTCGCGGTCTTCGCGTCGGTGAACGCGCCGCGCTCGTGGCCGAACAGTTCGCTCTCGAGCAGCGTCTCTTGCAGCGCCGTACAGGTGATGTTCAGGAACGGCTTGTCCGCCTCGGGGCTCGCGAAGTGGATCGCGCGCGCGACGAGGTCCTTGCCGGTGCCGCTCTCGCCCGTCACGAGGATCGTCCGCGCGCCGCTGCCGGCGATCCGCGGGATCAGCGTCCGCAGTTCGGCCATCTGTCGGCTCGATCCGACGAGCTGATCGACGGTGAACGCGGCGCGATTCTGAGCTCGGAGGCGCGAGACCTCGCCGCGCAGTTCACGATGGTCGAGCGCGCGCTCCGCGGCCAGCACCATCTCGTCGAGGTCGAACGGCTTCATGACGTAGTCGGCCGCGCCGAGCTTCATCGCCCGCACCGCGTCCTGCGTCGACGCGTACGCCGTCATCATCACGACCTCGGGACGGCGCTCCTGGGACGACAGCTCCTCGAGCAGCGCGAGCCCGGTGCCGTCCGGCAGGCGATGGTCGAGCAGCATCAGGTCGTAGTCGTCGGTGCGCAGCCGGGTCCGCGCGGTCTGCGCGTCCTCGGCCGTGTCCGGACGCGACCCCTCCTCGGTGAAGCGCTCTTTCAGGGCCCGGCGGATCGCCAACTCGTCGTCGACGATCAGGATCCGGCGTTCCTTCAAGGTCTTGTTCGCAGTCGTGGCCACTGTGACTTCCCTCGCGTTTCGTACAGGATCGGGGATTTTCACGCACTAGGCACGGTGTGGTTTCCCCACCTACTTCGGGGTTTCGCCCGCTTGACCAGGTCCCTGCGCGCCTTCGTCGCAGCCCTTCACGGTCAGAACGGGAACGCTTGCGTGCCGCACGATGCGCTCGGCCGTACTGCCGAGGAGCAGGTGCTTCAAACCGGTGTGTCCATGGGTGCCGATGACGATGAGATCGGCGTTCGTCCGCTGCTGGCAGTCCAGGATCTGCTGCCACGGAAGGCCGAACAACACTTCGGCGCGAGCGCTCTTTAGTCCTTGTCCGGACTTGCTCAACAGCGCGTCGAGCTCGCGGCGGGCGTTGCCGGCGGCCTGTTCTTCGAGGTCGAACGGCGGCGCGGTCACCAGGCCGTATTCGACCGGGAACAGCAGCGGCTCGATGACGTGGACGAGGATCAACTCGGCACCGAAGCGACGTGCGAGCGACGTGGCCATCGCCAGCGCCGCACGGGACGACGGTGAAAAATCGCAGGGGCACAGAACGCGGGTCACATCCCAGTCCGTCTTCATGGCAACCCTCCGCGGTGACGAGTTCGGATCGAGAGTGAGCACCCTCCGTGCCGCCACCGGTCCGAACCGGGAAGATCTGCCGCACCGCGGCGACTCTTCCGCGTCGAGATGACGCCCCGGGGCCGCCCGATCCGACACCCCTCGACACCGAAACCCTGATCCCGACGAGAGATCCGC
>JAEUIB010000199.1 GCA_016795255.1 Planctomycetota bacterium | reverse complement strand
CGACGAGGCCGCCGAAGCGGATCTGGTGTCGATCTCGACGGTGTCGTTCGGCGGCCGCTCGTGGAACGTCCGCATGAGTTCGACGCCGCAGTTCGTCACGGCGTCGCGCGTCACCGTCACGTGCGTCTCGATCACCGGTGTTCTGGTCGCGATCCTCGTCGGACTGTTGATCACGTCGCGCGACGGCGCCGCGCGCCGCGCACGAGGGCTCGCCGACGCGATGACGGCCGACTTGCGCGATCTCGCGAACGTGTCGGCCTCCCAGGCCGGCGAGTTGTCGGCGATGGCCGATCTCGCTCGCGTCGGCGCGTGGGAGTACGACGCCGTCGACGGCACGCTGCGCTGGTCGCGGCAGGTCAAGGCGATCCACGAAGTCGCGGACGATTGGACGCCGACGTTCGAATCCGCGGTCGCGTTCTATCCCGGCGTCGCGGCGCAGCAGATCCGAAGGGCGGTCGAACGCGCGGTCACCGAGCGCGAGAGCTTCGACGTCGAACTGCCGTTCGTGACCGCTCGTGACCGTTCGATCTGGGTGCGCGCGATCGGCCGACCGATCGTCGAAGGCGATCGAGTCGTCCGCGTCGCCGGCGCGTTCCAGGACGTGACCGAGCAACGTGCCGTGCGCGCCGCGCTGCAGGCCGCCAAGGACGAAGCGGAAGCGGCCGCGCAGTCGAAGAGCCAGTTCGTCGCGATGCTGAGCCACGAGATCCGCACGCCGCTGAACGGCATCCTCGGAGTGATCTCGCTGCTGCTCGATTCGGAGCTCGACGAGCCCCAGTCGGAACTCGTCAAGACCGTGCATGCGTCCGGCGAAGCACTGGTCGTCCTGCTGAACGACGTCCTCGACTTCTCGAAGATCGAAGCCGGGCGCATCGAGTTCGAGCGCGCACCGTTCGATCTGCACCGGATCGTCGACGACGTCCGCCGACTGTTCACGGCCAAGGCGCAGGAGAAGCAGATCGGCCTGAAGACGTTGATCCGCGCCGACGTGCCGGAGCGCGTCGTCGGCGACTCGGGGCGACTGCGGCAGATCCTGCTGAACCTCGTCAGCAACGCCGTGAAGTTCACCGATCGCGGCGGCGTCGACGTCGAACTGTCCGTGATCACGTCGAGTCCGCGGCGCTGCGGGATCCGGTTCGACGTCGTCGACACCGGACCCGGCATGGACGAGGAGACGACGAAGCGGTTGTTCCAGCCGTTCGTCCAGGCGTCGGCGTCGACGACGCGGAACTTCGGGGGGACCGGACTCGGCCTCGCGATCGCGAAGCGACTGGTCGAGTCGATGGGCGGCGCGCTGACCTGTTCGTCGGAGCCCGGACGGGGTTCGACGTTCCGCGTCGATCTGACGTTCGACGTCGCGACCGCAATCGCGCCCGCGCCGGCATCCGCCGAACGTCCCGCCGACGATCCGGCGCAGGAGCGATCGCCGCTGCACCTGCGCGTGCTGCTCGCGGAAGACAATCCCGTGAATCAGCAGGTCGCGCGCCGGATGCTCGAGCGCCTCGGCTGCGAGGTCCAGGTCGCCGCGAACGGTCAAGTCGCCGTCGAGGCGTTCGAACGGGGAGACTTCGACGTGGTCCTCATGGACTGGCACATGCCGGTCATGGACGGCATCGAGGCGACGCGCCGCATCCGGGCCCTGCCGAGGACCCGACGGGTGCCGGTGGTCGCGTTGACGGCGAACGCGATGACCGGAGACGTCGAGACGTGTCGCGCCGCGGGCATGGACGAGTTCATCGCGAAGCCGGTGACGATGGTGCGGCTCCACGAAGTCCTAGCGGCCTACGCCAGTCCGACCGCCGACCGAACCTGATCGCGAAAAAACAACGAGTCGATCGGACTGCCGCCTCGGACTCCTCGCTTTCGAGGACGGCGGACGTGTTCGCGTCCGCACCCCTCGGAGTGACGGACCATGTTGCGACTCGTCTCGAAGGCCTCGGTGTTCTCGTCCGAACCCGCTCTCGTCGCCGGACTGAAGATCGGTGACGACGCGGCGTTCCGTTGGCTGGTCGAGACGCGCGGACCTCGGTTGCTGCGCGTGCTCGAGTCGATGCTGGCGGACCGCGCCGAGGCCGAGGACGTGCTGACCGAGACGTTCTCGACCGTGTTCCGCAAGATCGCGCAGTTCGACGGTCGAGCCCAACTGTCGACGTGGATCCACCGCATCGGCGTGAACGCCGCGCTGCTGCGGCTGCGCGGCCGCCGAACGCGGAACGAGGTCCAGTTGGACACGGGCGACGGCGACGGAGCCTCGTCGATCGAGTCGATCGCGATCACCGTCGAGGACGCGAGCGCGGGCGCCGCCGACTCCGACGTCGCGGCGCGCGTGCGCGAGGCGATCGCGGCGCTGCCCGTCCGACACCGCACGATCCTGATGCTGCGCGACATCGAGCAGCGCGAGCCCGAAGAGATCGCGAAGTTGCTCGGCATCTCGCGCAACGCGCTGAAGATCCGCGTCCATCGCGCGCGACAGGCGCTGAAGGTCGCGCTCGAGAAGC
>JAEUIB010000179.1 GCA_016795255.1 Planctomycetota bacterium | reverse complement strand
CCACGGCGGACGCGATGTCGTGGACGATCCGTGACCGTGGATTCGAGATGAGTCTGTCCGCGCGCGTCCCCGACGTCATCGAGCGCGAACTGGCCGAGTTCGTCGCGACCTGGCTGTCCCGGCACGGCCTCGACCTCGACGCCGTGCGCAGCTTCGCGATCCATCCGGGCGGACCGCGGATCCTCGACGCCGTCGAGCGCGCGCTCGCGCGGAACGCCGACGCGACGGCGACGTCGCGCGACGTGCTCGCGCAGTTCGGCAACATGTCGTCGCCGACCGTGCTGTTCATCCTCGAGCGACTGCGCGCGAGCCGAGCTCCGACGCCGTGCGTCGCGCTGGCGTTCGGCCCCGGGCTGGTCGTCGAGGCCGCGCTGTTCGATCGCGACGCCGGATCGCGACACTTGCTGAGGCCGAGAACGTGAATCCCTCGGATGGATTCACGGCCGCTCAGGCTTTTGACTTCGACGCCTTCGACTTGCTCGGCGTCGGCGCCGACTCCGACGTGGCGGCGACCTTCGATGCCTTCGGCGGTTTCGTGGCCTTCGCCGTCGGCGCGACGGTTGCTTCGGCCGCGGCTTCGGCCGGCGGCGCACTTGCGATGCGCACTGGCTTGCTCGGCGCCGCGCCAGCGCTCGCGGCGACCGCACCCGCTGGCGACGACGCCTGCGGCGCTGCCGCCGGCGACGCGACGGTCGACTCCGGGACCAGCGATTCGTCGGAGCGCTTCTTCCATTCCCACATGCCGAACCCGACGGCCTGCGGCAGCGGCTTGCCGAGCTGCTTCGCCAGCATGCAGATCTGACCGCGATGGTGCGCCTCGTGCGCGACCGCGTACGTCAGGAACCCGACGACGTCGGGCTTGAAGTCCTTGACGTGGCCACCGCTCGCGAGCGACGCGCGCAGCAGTTCGATCATCGCGACGCTGCTCGCCGCGAGCCCGAGCTTCGCCTGGTCGCGCGTGACGTGGTCGCGGTCGAGCTTCGGCGGCGCCTTCTTCGCGCGCGTCGACACGACGAGCCACATGTGACGGACGTTGTGGATGTGCGCGACGATCCCGGCGATCGTTCGCGCCTGCTTCGTCGCCGCGCCCGGCGGCAGCGCGCGCCAGATCGATTCGTCGATCGCGTCCAGCATCAATTGGTTCACGCGTTCGTTGGTCGCGAACGCGCGCAGCAGCGCGGCGGACAGGTCGACGGGTTCCTTCACGGACACGGTCGTGGACTTCTTCGCGGCCATGGACGAATCACCTCGGGATGAGAAGATCGGCGAGTAGCTCGTGGATCGAGCCCGCCGGCACTCGGCCGGAGGACCTGTTCCGCGAGCCGCCAGAGCTTCGGCTCTCCGTGCGTCCGCTTCAACCGTGTGCTCGGATTGTCGTGCGCGCCGAACGCCGTCCCTTCGCTGCCCTTTGGAGCCACGATGCATGTCGTCCTGCTGCTGCTCGCACTGACCGGAGCGGGCGAACCATCGCCCGGCCCGTTCGCGATCCCTGGCCACGAACGAGCGACTGCGGCGCTGAACGCGCTGTTCGCGCTGCACCATCCGGGCTGCGGGCCGAAGGCGACGCTGTGGGACGCGTGGTTGCCGACTCCGGCGCTGTGGCGAGCCACCACCTCGGACGGCGCTCCGAACACCTTCGACGTCGCGTGGAAGGACGCGCTGTCGGCGCGCATCGTCGACGCCGACGGCTACGTCGCGACCCACCAGCACGCGTCGATCGCGCACCCGCTCGGCTGGCCGTTCCCGTTCTGGAGCCAGGGCCGGACCGGCGTCGGATTCCACTTCTCGTTCGCGGACACGGTCGGACCGCCGTGGCGACCGACCGAGCTGTCGTCGACCGCCGGCTGGACGTGCGAAGGCGTCGACGACCGCGGCCTCGCGCCATCGGGCTGGGAGTTCCGCCTCCAGGCGGAGCACGCGACGTGGACGTCCCCACCCCTCGCGATCGACGTGCTCGAGGCGCCGTTCGTCCAACTGCGATGGCGCGGCGACGGGCTCGAATCCGCGCGCGTCGCGCTCGAGTTCACGACCGACGCGGCTCCCGCGTTCGACGCCGCCCGCCGCATCGCGCTGACGCAGCCCACGCAGGGACCGATGCGCCACGACGCGATCGAGGCGTCGGCCCATCCGCAGTGGCGCGGCGTGATCACGCGCTTGCGGATCGTCGTCGACGGCGCGCCCGCCGGCGCCTCGCTGACGCTCGCGGCGTTGTTCACGCAGTTCGACACGCGCCACACGGTCAACGGCGCGGCGTTCCTGCTCGGCGTCCGCGACGTCTGGGCGTGGACCGGCGACGACGCGTTCCTGTGCGCGAACGCGGCGCGGATCCGCGCCGCGGCGCGCTACGTCGTCCGCCAGCAGATCGACCGCGTCGCGCACGTCGTCGCGACGCGCTTCGTCGGGCACGACGGCCGTTCGGGATTGCGGGTCGACGCCGACGGTTCGAAGACGACGCTGCCCGGCGTCGGCATCGGCGGCAATTACTGGGATCTGCTGCCGTTCGGCGGCCTCGACGCGTACGCGACGATCCACGCCTACGCGGCGCTCGACGCGATCGCGACGCTCGAACGCGCGCTGCGCGAGCGTTGCGGCGCCGCCGGCGAGCCCGACTTCGCGCTCGAACCCGAGTGGCTCGACGCGATGCGCGAGCGCATGCGCGGCGCGTTCACGGCCACGTTCTGGAACGACGCGACGGGCCGCTTCGGCGCGTGCGTCGACGTCGACGGCGTGCTGCACGACTACGGGTACACGTTCCTGAACGAAGAAGCGATCGCGCGTGGCCTCGTCGACGACGCGCCGGCGCGCACGATCCTCGACTGGATCGACGGCGACCGCGTCGTCGACGGCGACACGTCGCACGGCGACGACGTCTTCGCGTTCCGCTTCGGGCCGCGAGCGAGCACGCGACGCAACGTCGACTGGTACGGCTGGTACTGGAGCGCGCCCGAGTCGATCCCGTTCGGCGGACAAGTCCAGGACGGCGGCGCCGTGTTCGGCTTCTCGAGCTTCGATCTGCTCGCGCGCATCGCCGTGCGCGGACCCGACGACGCGTGGACGCGGCTGAAAGAGATCCTCCGCTGGTTCGACGAGGTCGAGGCCGCCGGCGGCTATCGCGCGTTCTACGACGGCACGACGCGTCCGGGCACGCTGCAAGGCTGCGGCACGCCGGGCGGACTCGGCATCGACTGCGAGTTCTTCGAGAGCGCGCTCGTCCCGACCGTCGTCGTGACCGGATTCGCGGGCATCCGCCCGACGGCCGACGGTCTCGCGATCACGCCGCGCCTGCCCGCGGCGTGGCCGTCGTTGCACCTCACCGGGATCCGCATCAAGGCGGCAGTGCTCGACGTCGTCGTCACGCACGACGGCGTGCTGCTGACGCGGACCGGAGGTGTTCCGACCGCGCTCCGAATCGAGTGGACCGACGACGTCGGCGACCACCGCGGCGCCGCCGACACGCAGTTCGCGGCGGACGCCGCATCGCTGCGGCTCGGCCGCGTGGAATGACGGAGCCGACGGGACTGCGCGCTTTCGTCGCACCGTCCGCGATCACGACGAGTCGCCTCGATTCCAGACGCCGCCGGCATTCGTGCGCGGATCGAACGGCCTGCCGCGAAATCTCGCTCAGCGCGTCGATGCCGATCGGAACGCGGGCTCGCCGCGAATCACTGCCGGGAGCGCGCGAACCCGCGAACTGCCAAGGACTCCGCGCCGCGCGTCGCGATTGCCGCGGCCGAGCGTCCACGCGGAACTGACTGGCAAGCAACTTGCCGGATGCGGGACGTGGTGTTGCGCGGCACTTCGCTCGACTCACCCGCGCCTGGAAGGAACTCCCGATGAGAACCCCGCTGGTCTTCGTCGCCGCGCTCGTCTCCGCGGCCCTTTGTCCCCTCGGCGACGCGCAGACGATCGTCGTGAACACCGCCGCCGACGTCGTCGACTTCGGTGGCGCACAGCGCGTCGCGAACCTGCCCGGACCCGATGGCAAGGTCTCGCTCGCGGAGGCCGGTCTGGCGTCCGACCACACGCCCGGCGTGCAGACGATCGCGTTCCAGGTCCCGCAATCCGAATGGACGATGCAGTGGCTGTACCCGGGTCGCGCCGTGCTGAACCCGTTCCTCGGCTTCCGCACGTTCGACACGGTGATCCTCGACGGCACGACGCAGACGGCGTTCACCGGCGAGACCAACCCGGCCGGCGGCGCCGAGGTCGTGATCTGGTCGGGCGCCATCCTCGTCGACAACGTCGGCAGCACGATGCGCGGGTTCGACAACACCGCGATCTCGGTCTCCGGCGGCTCGGGCAACGTCGTGAAGGGCAACACGAACGTCGGCATCGACGTCTACGACTCGCCGTCGACGTGGATCGGCGGCGTGCTGCCCGGCGAGGGCAACACCTGCGGCACGATCAAGCTCGATCGCACCAACGACTGCGTCGTCGTCGGCAACACGACGACGCGCGTCCGCGTGCTCGGCTGGGTCGGAGGGAATCAGCCGGCGACGAACAACCGCGTCGGCGGGCCGACGCTCGCGGAACGCAACTTCATCACCGGCTACGGCACGTGGTCGAGCGAGGGTTATCCCGGCGGCATCACGGTGCAGCTGTTCGACACGGTCGGCACGATCGTCGAGAACAACTGGATCGGCACCACGCCGGACGGACTCGCGCAGGGCAGCCAAGCGTCGACGTGCGGCGTCGGCTTCGAAGGCGAGAACTACGGCTCGATCGTCCGGAACAACCGGATCGCCGGCATCCTCGGCCACGGCATCGGTCCGCATTACGCCGGCTGGTTGGTCGGCAACGCGATCCAGATGACGGGCACCGGCAACGGCGTGACGATCGTCGGCAACACGATCGGCCTCGACGCGAACGGGCAACCGCTCGGCAGCGTGACGGGGATCGCGACCTACAACTACTACCTCGGCCCGACGCAGAACGTCGTCATCGGCGGTTCGACGCCCGGCGACGGGAACGTGATCGCGGGTCACTTGCAGAACGGCGTCGTGATCGCGCCGACGTACGACGGCGTCCGGATCCAAGGCAACGCGATCCGCGACAACGGCGCGCTCGGGATCGAGCTGCTGACGCCGGCCTTCGCGTACGGCGTGTCGCCGAACGATGCGCTGGACGGCGACGTCGGCGGCAACGGCCTGCAGAACTTCCCGGTGATCCAGTCCGCGAACATCGCGGGCTCGTCGCTCCACGTCGTCGGCACGCTCGACAGCACGCCGTCGACGACGTTCTCGATCGAGTTCTTTGCTTCGCCGCAGAGCGACGCGTCGGGGCACGGTGAAGGCGCGATGCCGGCCGGCTCGATCACGGTGACGACCGATGCCGCGGGACACGCGAGCTTCGACGCGATGCTGCCGACGCAGGTCGCCGCGGGTTCGTTCATCTCGGCGCTCGCCACCGACCTGACGACGGCGTCGACGTCCGAGTTCTCCGCGAGCTACAGCGTCCTCGGACACGCGCAGAGTTGGGGCACGCTCGGCCAAGCGATGACCGGATCGACCGGGTCGCCGGTGCTCACCGGCACCGGCGCGTTGACGAACGGATCGACGCTGCAGTGGTCGCTGACGCAGGCGAAACCGCTCGCGCCGGCGTGGATGATCCTCGGCTTCCAGCCGCTCGGATTGCCGGTGTTCGGCGGCACGCTCGTCCCGAGCCCCGACATCGTGCTGCCGATCACGACGAGCGGCGCCGGTTCGTTCACGCTGAACCTGACGGTGCCGACGGCGTTGCCGAGCGGATTCGAGCTCGTGGTCCAGACGTGGATCCTCGACGCGGCCGGGCCTGCTGGCTTCGCGGCGTCGAACGCGATCGCGGCCACGGCGCCCTGATCGACGACGCGTTCGTGCGACGACGCCCCCGCCACCGTCCGCGGTGGCGGGGGCGTCGTGTCGTCGGGAACGCATCGGAAGTTCCCGAGCCGCTCGGTCACGCGACGCGCGTCAATCGCGACGGCGCGCGTTACGCTCCCGCGCCATGACGATCTCCCGCACGCGCGAGCAATGGATCGGCCTACTGGCCGGCGTCGTCGCGTGCGCGTGCATCCTCGGGATCGAGTCGCCTCTGCATCGCTACGGCGAGCACGGGGATCGCGTCGCCGCCGCGGCGGGGATCACGGTGCTGATGGCGATCTGGTGGCTGACCGAAGCGCTGCCGATCACGTGGACCGCCTGCGTACCGCTGATCGCGTTCCCGCTGTTCGGCGTGTTCGCGGACGCGGCGGTCGACAACGTCGTGCCGACCGTGAAGCCGTACGTCGACGGCTACATCTTCCTGTTCGCCGGAGGCATGGGCATCGCGGCGGCGATGCAGCAATGCGATCTGCACCGTCGCATCGCGCTGTCGATCATGCATCGCATCGGGACGCGGCCCGCGCGGCTGCTGCTCGGGATGCTGGTCGCGACCGCGTTCATCTCGATGTGGATCTCGAACACGGCGACGGCGGCGCTGATGATGCCGATCGGCCTCGCGATCATCCACGAGACCGAGCATCGGCTCGGCATCAAGAAGCTCCACGCGTACGGCGCGGCGCTGATGCTCGCGGTCGCGTACGCGGCGAACCTCGGCGGGATCGGCACGAAGATCGGCACGGCGCCGAACGCGCAGTTCGCGCAGTTCATGGACGCGCGCGGCGACGAAGTGTCGTTCATGGAGTTCCTCGCGATCGGCACGCCGTTCGTCGTGCTGATGCTGCCGATCACGTGGTGGCAGTTGTGGCGACTCGCGCGACGCGACGCTCCGCGCGACGACATCGGGCACGACGCGGTCGAGTCCGCGCTGAAGGGCCTCGGACGGATCAAGCCGGCCGAGAAGGTCGTGCTCGGCGTGTTCCTGGCGACGGCGGCGGCGTGGATCGCGTCGAAGCCGCTGACGGACGCGTTGCGCTCCGCGCTCGCGCCGATGCTGGACGCTCGCGGCTGGAGGCTCGCGGGAGGAGACGTCGAAGGCGGCATCGCGATGCTCGCGATGTTCGCGCTGATGGTGGCGAAGACGCACGGCCGGCGCGTGCTCGAGCTGCGATCGCTGGCGCTGGTGCCGTGGAGCACGCTGCTGCTGCTCGGCGGCGCGTTCTCGATGGCGAAGGGCATCGAGGTGTCGGGGTTGTCGCAATGGCTCGGCGATCGGATCGACGGCGTGCGCCACTTGCCGCCGCTGGCGCAGATCCTGCTGACGAGCCTGGCGACGGTGACGCTGTCGGCGTTCACGTCGAACACCGCGACGATCAGCGTGCTGCTGCCGTTGTTGGCGGGGGTCGTCGATCCGCAGCACGCGCCGCCCGTGCTGTTCGCGGCGACGATCGCCGCGTCGTGCGACTTCGCGCTGCCGGCCGGTACGCCGCCGAACGCGATCGTGTTCGGCAGCGGCTACCTGACGGTCCGCCGCATGGCGTCGACCGGCGTCGTGCTCGACCTTCTCGCCGCACTCGTGTG
>JAEUIB010000167.1 GCA_016795255.1 Planctomycetota bacterium | reverse complement strand
GTGGCTCGACTCATCGGTCGACATGATGTCGACCTGAATGCCGTCGCAGAGCATTCGACAACTCGGCGCGCCCGTCGACGTGTCGTGAACGAAGCCGACTGCCCGTAGTTCCTGTTCGAAGTCGATGCGCTCTCGATACGTATGACTCTTCGTCGCGAGGTCCACATCGAGCGTGATGCGTGGGGCCGATGCGCCACCGTCCGAGACGAGCAACTCGGTCGCCGACCCTCCGACGAGCACGCATCGAGAGACCAAGATTCCCAAGCGTTCGACGACGCGCCGCACGCGCAGTCGATTCGGCGACTCGGTTGTCATTCGAGCCTCTCACGGAGCATTCGTTCCGCGAGTGCGCGCTCGCGGGTCCTCCCCGCTCGAATCGCATCGACGAGGACCAGCACTTCATACAAGCGCGAATCACGGATCGCGGCCGCCGGCGCCGAGCGGTACAGCGGCTCAAGCGACTCTCCGCGCTCGGTGCCGTGGGGATGAGGCCAAACGGGCGCCGGGCCAGGGCCTGGGTCGATCAGCGCGTTGAGGGGAGGTGCGGCGTGCGCCGTGGGCATTCCACGGCTGACTCGTCCGCGTTTCGCCGGGAACGAGTACTTCACTCCGTGCGTGAGGAACTCCACGAGCCCAGCGCGATTCGGGGATCGATCCGGCCGAAGCAGCCCGGACGCGATGCATCGTCGAACCGACGAATGGGCCTCCGAGAGGCTCAACCCCGCGGCTCGCGCGAGCTTCGAGTACGAGCGATCGTCCGAGATCGCAACAATGAGGGCAACCAACACGTCCTGCGGCTTTAAGACCATGTTGGGAGCCTATTTTCGCGATTCGCGAAAGTCAAAAGGGCAGCCGTGTCCGGAGCTGGACCACAGGCTCGAGCGACTCCGTTCCGGCAACCGAGCCTCGCACTCACCCACCCCGCACCCGGGCGACGATCTCCGCGTCGAGAACGAGGGCAGGCTGGATGCCGACCGGGTCCGTCGCCGACGGCTTCAACGATCGAGCGAACGCGATGACGTCCGGTGGCGCCTCTTGGTAGTCGACGCGGAACGTGTCTCCGTCCGGTCGGCCGTGTGGGTCGAGGATCGGAGCCAGGCGGCGCCAATCGACCTGGGCGAGCGTCGGCTTGCGGCCGAACAGTCGCCATGGCGCCATCTGCTGCAGGTAGACGACGACGCGATCGACGAACGTCGGGAACACGCACGGAATGCAGTCGGCCCACACGACGACAGTGTTCACGACGTCGGATCCGGCGAAGAACATGATGCTCGGGACGAACACGGAGTCGCCGAGCTTCGACTGCAGCGCGCTGCGGTCGTAATTCCAGCGCCAGATGCGCTCCAACGTGGCCGCGGGCAACGTGCGGACCGGCGTGTCCTTCTCGTCGGCGAGAAGCGCGGCGGTCGCCGACGTGTTGGCCCATTGCCACTGCGCCACGAATCGAGAGGGCTCGTACGCGGCGCCTTTCTTCACATCGAATTGCGGGTCGAACACTTCGAAGTCGAACTGCCGCACCACGCGCGTGAGTTCGAGTTCGGCTTCGAGCACGAAGAACGACGGTCGGAAGAGGTTCATGTTGAACGACACGGGGTAAGAGCCCGCGGGATCGTCGTCCTCGACCTCGTCGTCGTCGGAGTTCACCTCGAACGAGAACGTCACGCCGGTGTCCGGGTTTTCGTACCAAGCCTGCGTGCCGTTCAGCGTGTAGCGCGGACGTCCTTCGAAGGAGGCGAGGAAGTCCCGCGGCGAGAACTCACCGAGGCGTGGCTTCAAATGGAGGTCGTAGCTCAACCGACTTCCTTCCCAGGGTCGAACCCTTGCTCGCTCGAGCGGCGCCGTTCCAAGCAGGAATGCGACATCCGAGGCCGCAGGCCCCCGAGAATCGCGGCGACAGCGTAGAGCCGAAGGATCGGGCCTCGCTAACGTCTCCGCTTTCCCCTCGATCCCCCCACCCGCCCCACGCCCATGCCCACCGACTTCGAGATCGCGTCCCAGTTCCCGCGTCGCCCGATGCCCGAGATCGGCGCGAAGCTCGGCTTGTCCGAATCCGACCTGATCCCGTACGGACGCGACGTGTCGAAGGTCGACCTCGCGGTGCTGGACCGGCCGCGGGCGCGGCAAAAGCCCGCTCGCCTCGTGTTGGTGTCGGCGATCACTCCGACGCCGGCCGGGGAAGGCAAGACGACGACGACGATCGGACTCGGGCAGGCGCTCGCGAAGCTCGGCGAATCGGTGTGCCTCGCGCTGCGCGAGCCGTCGCTCGGACCGTGTCTCGGCGTGAAGGGCGGAGCGACCGGCGGCGGCTACAGCCAGATCATGCCGGCCGGCCGCATCAACTTGCACTTCACCGGCGACTTCCACGCGGTGACGTCGGCGCACAACCTGCTCGGCGCGCTGCTCGACAACCACGTCCACCACGGCAACGAACTGCGGATCGACCCGCGGCGCATCGCGTGGCGGCGTGTGATGGACATGAACGACCGCGCGCTGCGCAACGTCATCATCGGCCTCGGCGGCAAGGAGCAAGGCTTCCCGCGCGAGACCGGCTTCGACATCACCGCGGCATCCGAGGTCATGGCGATGCTGTGCCTCGCCGAGGGCTTCGAGGACCTGCGCAAGCGCATCGACCGCACGCTGGTCGCGTTCACGTTCGACGGCGAGCCCGTCACCGCCGGCAAGCTGAAGGGCACCGGCGCGATGCTCGCGCTGCTGCGCGACGCGCTGGCGCCGAACCTCGTGCAGTCGCTCGAAGGCGTGCCGGCGCTGGTCCATGGCGGCCCGTTCGCGAACATCGCGCACGGCTGCAACAGCGTGCTCGCGACGCGACTCGCGATGCACACGGCCGACTGGACGGTCACCGAAGCGGGGTTCGCGTTCGACCTCGGCGCCGAGAAGTTCTTCGACATCAAGTGCCGCACGGCCGGACTGCAGACAGCGGCGGTCGTGTTGGTCGCGACCGTCCGCGCGCTGAAGATGCACGGCGGCGTCCGCAAGGACGACCTCGGCAACGCCGACGCCGGCGCGGTCGTGCGCGGCTTGCCGAACCTCGAGAAGCACATCGAGAACATCCGCATCTTCGGCCAGCAGCCGATCGTCGCGCTGAACCGCTTCGCGTCCGACTCGGAGGCCGAGATCGACGCCGTCGCCGGCTTCTGCGATCGCCTCGGCGTGCCGTTCGCGACGTCCGACCACCACGCGCGCGGCGGTGAAGGCGCGCTCGAACTCGCGCGCCTCGTCGTCGAACACGCGGCCGGCGGATCGCGCCCCGTGAAGTTCCTGTACGAGCCGACGGATTCCGTCCCCGACAAGATCCTGAAGGTCGCCCGCTCGATGTACGGCGCGTCCAAGGTGACGCTGACGAAGACCGCCCAGCGCGACCTGCGCGACATCGAGAAGCTCGGCTACGCCCACCTGCCGATCTGCATCGCGAAGACGCAGAACTCGCTGTCCGACGACCCGGCGCTGCGCGGCCGGCCGCGCGACTTCGAGGTCACGGTCCGCGCGATCCAGATCAACTCCGGCGCCGGGTTCCTCGTGGTCCTGACCGGCGAGATGATGCGGATGCCGGGCCTGCCCGAGCGGCCGCTGGCCGAGCAGTTCGACGTCGTCGACGGGCGCATCGTCGGCATGGGCTGACCGGGTTTCCGAACGATCCCCGGCGATCCGGGCCCGAGGCTCATCCGAGCTTCATGATCCGATGGTCGAATGGTGCACGATCGGCGCCGCGAACTCGTCATCGAGCGTCGATCGCGACCCGCGTAGCTTGGAACGATCGTGCCACCGACTGCTGAAAGCCGCCTTGGGGCCTGGTTGGAATCGCCGCGTGGTTTCACGACCGCGCTGTGCGCGTTGCTGCTCGTGATCACGACGACGCTGTTCTGGCGGCTCGGCGCCGGACCCGTCGAGCACACGACCGAACGCCGCGTGATGAAGGTCGTCGACCACATGGTCGAGTCCGGCGAGTGGCTGGTCCCGATGAAGGACGGCGCGCCGCGGCTCGAGAAGCCGCCGCTGTACTACTGGATGGCGACGCTCGCGTCCGAAGTCGTCGGCGACGCGATGACGCCCGGCACGCTGCGCTTCCCGTCCGCGCTGATGGCGTTGGTGATGGTCGTGCTCGGCACGTGGTGGGCGTACTCGCTCGGCGGGCGCAAGCACGCGCTGCTGACCGCGATCGCGCTGCTGGCGATGATGCACTTCTTCACGATCGCGCGGCGCGGCGTCGCGGAAACCACGCTCGGAGCGTTCTGCGTCGCGGCGTGGCTCGTGTTCGACCGCATGCACTTCGCGGCCCGCGCGCGGCTGCTGCCGTGGTTCGCGGCGTGCTTCGCCGGAGCGTGGCTCGCGAAGGCCACCGTCGCCGTGTTGCTGATCGGTCTGCCGATCGCGTGGTTCCTGTGGCGCGAACGCAAGCTGCGCGCGGCGATCTCGGGACGACTGGTCGCGTGGCTCCTGCTCGCGCTCGGAGTCGGACTCGTCTGGTACGTCTGGGTGCTCGCCAGCGTTCCCGGCGCATTCGACGTGTTCCGCAGCGAACTCTTGAACTCGGCGGGCGCCGCGGACGAAGAGTCGAGCGCGCGGCACTACGACGGACCACACTTCTACTTGAAGGAGCTGCCGTCGCTGACGCTGCCGGCCGCTCTGCTGCTCCCGATCCTGGTCTGGCGCCTGATCGCGTCGAAGTTCCACCGCGACGACCCGCGCAAGCGCTTCGTCGCATGCGTGTTCGTCGTGCTGTTCATCGCGTGGTCGATCCTGCCGAAGAAGCAGCGGCACTACATGATCCCGCTGCTGCCCGCGCTCGCGGTGTTGCTGGCGGACGCGATGTTGGCGCTGTGGTCCGAACGGCGCGAGCTGTTCACGCGCGCGCTGAAGCCGATCGCAGCCGTGTTCGCGATCGGGGCGATGCTCGGCGCGGGATACCTCGGCCTGTGGTGGCTCGAGGTCCGTCACGTCCCGCCCGTGCTCGCGATCGGCGGTATGGGAGTACTCGCTGCGACTGCGATCCCGCTGTTGGTCACGGGACTGCGCGGTCGCGCGGTCGCGTTCGCCTGCACGGCGTTCCTGACGCTCGCGCCGATGATCGTCACGACGTTCGCGTGGGTCCGGCCGTGGGAGGACACGGTCCGTGCCGCGATCGACGACAAGATCGCGCCGCCGGACGAAGCTCACTTGCTGCGGCTCTCCGAGCAGTCCCCGTGGATCCTGAAGGTCTACGGCGTCTCGGACGACCTCGAGGAACACGCCGCGCGACTCGCGAAGCGTCGGATGAAGACGAAGGGCAATTGACGCCCGCGCGCCGACGCGATCACTCGATCGTCTGCAGCACGAGGTTCGAGCCGCGGCACGAGTCCGTGACGAACGCCTGCATGACCAGCGACAGTCCGGTGACGCTCGCGGGGAACGCGAACGCCCACGTCGCGTCTCCGCTCGCATCGGCCGTCTGCGCGAACACGCGCATCGGGCCACCGACACCGATCCACTGGCTCGGGCACGGGCCGGCTTGCGCCGACGCGACCTGCGTCCCGAGCAGCAGGAACACCGTCGATCCGACATCGGCGCTCGACACGCGCAGCGTGTTCGTCGCCGCGCCGGCGCCGGGGGCGAGGCGCGACAGTTCGAGCTCGTACCGCGGGAAGATCTCGAGGTACGTGCCGCCGGTGATGCCGGACGTCGCGCCGGTGGCGATCGGGGTCAGCGCCTGTCCCGTGAGTCCGTCGTAGCGCCGCACGTAGTTCTGGTTGTCGGACGTGACCAGCACGTGGCCGGTCCCCGGCTCGAACACGAGACCGGTCGGCGTCGGGGGCGACGCGAAGATGCCGAGGAACGTGCCGTCCGGTGCGTACTTGAGGATCCGCGCGTTGCCCCAACTGGTGACGAGCGCGACGCCGTCGCCGCGGAAGCGGATCATCCGCGGACGTGACAACGGACCGGACTTGTTGAACACGTCGACGAACGCGCCGGTCCCGCGTCGAAGCGCAGGATCTGGTTCGACTGGAAGCTCGGCACGTACAGCCGACCGTCGGGACCGAACGTCATGCCGGCGTCGGGGCCGTCGAGTCCTCCGGCTTCGTTCGCCGGAGTCGCGGGATCGTCGGCGACGAAGGCGCCGAGGAACGCGCCGGTCGTGCCGTCGTAGCGCAGCACGCGATCGGTGTCGAAGCTCGCGACGTACAGGTGCCCGTCCGGACCGAACACGGCCGCAGTCGGACCGTCGAGACCACCGTCCTCGTCCTGCGGCGTGTTCGGATCGTCACCGACGAACGTGCCGAGCAGCGTGCCGGTCGCGCCGTCGAAGCGCAGCACGCGGTCGACTTTCTCGGCGCAGACGTAGAGGTTGCCGTCGGGTCCGTAGCGCATCGACTGCGCGCCGGGCACGAGTCCCGCGGCATCGAGGAACCCGAGCTTCGCTCCGGTCACGGGGTCGAACAGGTGGATGCTCTCGGAGTTGTATCCCGACGCCATCAGGCACGGCGCCGTCCCGGACGGCGGCGCTGCTCGCCCGAGCGACATCGTGGCGGTCAGAACGACGAGGAACGCGGTGGTGCGGCAGAGGTGCATGTGGCGACTCCGTGAGCGGTTGGCTCAGGATCGCCCATGGATCACGATCGCGCTGTCACAGGATTGCGCGCAGTCGAGTCGGCGTCAGGCCGAACACCGCGTGGAAGCGGTGCGTGAAGTGGCTGTGGCTCGAGAATCCGAGTTCGAACGCGAGCTGCGTCAGGTCGGTCGCGCCGGCCCGGATGCGCTCGAGCGCGAGTCGCATCCGACACCGTTCGCGGTAACGGAACAGCGGGATCCCGACGATCGCGCGGAACGACCGACTGAGGTGGAACGGCGAGCTGCCGACCTCCGCCGCGAGTTCGGTCAGCGACGCCGTCTCCGTACAACGCGTCGACACGAGTGCGCGCGCGGCCTCGACCGCATCGGCGACGCCGGGCTGCGCGGAACGGCGTTGCGGCGCGTGCGGCCGACGGTCGCGCGCGGCGACCGCGTCGGCGACGAATCGATGGAACAGCGCGAGCCACCGCTCTTCGAGCTCGAGGGGATCGACGCGATCTCGCGCGTTCTGCTCGACGATCAGTCGCTCGAGTTCGATCGCGGCTTCGGGAGGCAACGGTCCGTCGTCCCACGGGAACGGCCCGCCCACACGATCCCCGAGGTGCGGGTCGATCGCGCGGACGACGTCGTCGACGACGTCCGCACGGACGTCGAGGAACTCGCCGTGATCGCCGCAGCCGACGGGATGACTCGAGCGATACGTCTCGCCGGGGTTGAAGAACGCGACGCGTTGCGTGTCCAGCAGCGTGCGACCGTTCTGCCCGTGCTTCATGTACGCGCCGTGCCGCGTGATCGTCAGCGAGACGAACGGGACGAGGCGTTCGGAGCCGACGTTGACGTTCGTGTGTCCGCAGCGGTATTCCCCGGTGCGCAGGACGCGCCCTTGGAATCCGGTCGTGAACGTCTTGGTGCCCGTCAGGGGGACGGTCGAGGGAACGGTCATCGTCGAGGCTGTACGGGCGAGACCTGCGCCCAGTGACCGCGGAATCCGAAAGTTCTCGCCCGGATCACGGCGTGACGATCAGCAGGTTCTCGGCCTTCGCGGTCGTCTCGAAGGGCTCGACCGCCGCGCTTTCGAACGCGATGCCGAGCTTCTTCAGGTCTTTCAGGTCCTTGCCGCGGGCGACGACGTACGCGGTCGACCGCCCCGCGATCGCCGCGGCCAAGTGCTCCGGCTCGTCGACGAACACGAGGTCGCGTTCCGCGAAGTAGCGCAAGGCCTGCGCTTTTGTGATGGTGACGACGAACACGGGTTCGCCCACGGGCACGCGGGCTTGGACCGCGATGCCGAACTCCTTCTCGCCGAAGCGCGCGTTGGCGATGCGGCCGAGCGCGGGCTCGGCGAACACCGCCAGCGCCGCCAGCAGCACGAACAAGCGACCAGGAGCTTGCGCGACTTGCCCATCCCGCGCGAACGCGGACCGCAGTGCACCACGCCCGAGGAAGACCGCGACGGCGGCGGCGAGCACGGCTTCACTGCCGAGCGCGCCGCGCACGAACGCGTAGATCGGCATCGCGACCCCGGCCAGCACGAGCAGCGGCACGAGGACACGACACGCGTGACCCTCGAACGCGGTCGGAACTCGCGATCCCGTTTGGAACGCCGCCAGCCGTTCACCGACGACCAGCGCGAGCGGCATCGCCAGCGGCAGCAGATAGATCTCCCGCTTGCTCGGCACGAGCGCGAAGATCGTGAAGAACGCGATCCCCCAGATGAGGTAGGCGACGATCGCCGAGGGCTTGCCTGGCGCGCGGACGGCGGCCGGCACGAACAGCACCATCGGGATCATCGTCGCGAGCGCAGCGAGGTACTCCGGACCGATCGGGATCGGCGAGTAATGCGCGACGCCGCCGGCGGTGCGCTCGACGACTTGGCGGTCGATGTAGATGCGGACGAACTCGTCCCAGCCGATCTGCTGCGCGAGCGCAGCGATCCAAGCCCCGACCGGCACCAGCGCGAGCAAGGTGTACAGGATCCAACCGGGCCGGCGGACGAAGCTCCAATCACGATGCGCGGCGCACCACGACAGCGGTGCGAGCAGCCCGAACAGCGCGATGTGTCCCTTGACCATCGAGGCGACACCGAACCCGAGCGCGGCGACGACTCCGAACACGGAGCGCCGCGCCTGCATCGCGACGATCGAACCCCAAGCCATCAGCGCCTGGCCGAACACGAGCATGAGGTCGAGCTGCGCCGAGCGCGCGTTGCGCAGGACGAGCGGGCAAGCCGCGTAGACGAGCGCGGCCCAGAGCCCGGCGTTGCGCGACATGGTGCGCCGGCCGAGATCGAACAGCAGAAGAGCGGTCAGGAAGTGCGCGACGACGTTCGGCAGGAAGAACGAGAACGAGTTCCAACCGAACGCGGTCCCGGCGAGCCCGGCGCACCAGAACCAAAGCGGAGGCTTCTCGGGGTTCGGCGCGCCGTAGATGCGCGGCAGCACCCTATTCCCGGAGGTCGCGGGCTCCTTCGCGATCCCGACGTAGCGGGGCTCGTCGAAGTACGTGATGTCCCGCGTCCAGAAGAAGAAGAAGCAAAGGGCGGCGACGAGCAGCCAGACCGAGCGCTCGAAGCGGACATCGCGGGGTTCGGAGGAGGTCATCATCGGCGGGGACTGTAGGGATCGACGGTGAGAGTCGGATGAGCCCGTTCGCCGACTCCTTCGTCCGGGCACCCACCGCGTTTCGTCCCGTTCGGTCCGGCGCGACTCCCACGCTCCAGCACCAAAACCCCGTACGATCCCGCCCATGCCCCGCCTCCTCGACGGCACCTCCATCGCCTCCACGATCGAATCCTCCGTCCGCGCCAGCGTCGCGTCGCTGGTCGCGCGCGGCGTCACACCGACGCTGACGATCCTCCTGTTCGGCGACGACCCGCCGTCGCGCGTCTACGGCGGCATGATCCGGCGCGGCGCGGAGCGCGTCGGGATCGACGTGCGCGTGCTGGTCAACACCGGCAGCGTCACGTTCGCGGAGGCGTCGACGATCGTCCGCGACCTCAACGCGAACCCGGCGGTCCACGGCATCCTGATCAAGCGCCCGCTGCCGGGTGTCCTCGCGGACGAAGCCGTCTTGCAGCGCATCGATCCGGCGAAGGACGTGGACGGCTGTCATTTCGAGAACGTCGGTCGCCTGGTGATCGGCGGCGCGACGAAGGCGCCGGTGCCCTGCACGCCGGCGGGCGTGCTCGCGCTGCTGAAGCACTCGGGACTGTCGCCCGACGGCCGCCACGTCGTCGTGCTCGGTCGCAGCACGACGGTCGGTCGCCCGCTCGCGAATCTGCTGGCGCAGAAAGAGAGCGGCGCGAACGCGACCGTCACGCTGTGCCACACCGGGACGCGCGATCTGGCGAAGCACACGCGCGCTGCCGACATCCTCGTCAC